>NZ_PEBA01000022.1:0-32082 GCF_002734235.1 Sphingobacterium sp. 1.A.5 | reverse complement strand
CAACCAGAGTCAGTGCCAACGGATACACTGCCCGGGTCAGCTGTTACCAGGCTCGGCGATGCGAAGGCTGCCCGATGCGGAGTGGGTGCCATAAAGCTACAGGCGATCGGCTCATTGAAGTGAACCACAGGCTCAATAAGCTCAAGGCTAAAGCCCGGGAAAGACTGCTGTCGGAAGAGGGAATGTACCATCGGAGCAAGCGACCCATAGAAGTGGAAGCCGTTTTCGGYCAGATGAAAAGCAACAACAGGTTTACCCGGTTCACAATGAAAGGWCTGGAGAAGGTCGCTGTGGAATTCGGTTTGATGGCCATTGCCCATAACCTCAGAAAATGGGCAAAAAAGTGGAAAGACAAAGCTTTTATCGGTAAACCAGTTGGCAAAAACTCCCTGTTTGCGAGAAATCAAGCCATCAACATGCTGAAAAGCACAAAACATCGACTTGCAGCCTAATATTGCTCATGAAATTATAATGGAGCTCCAGAAAGCTATAAAGCAGAAGAAGGTGCCTTTTTAGACACCTTCTGTCCGTTTGGACCTGTGAGACGATCCATGATGCCTATCCCGTAATGGGCAGATAGCATCCGTGCATAGTAGGCTGCCGTCAAGATGACAGTCGCAGTTATGAAGCCCGTCCAGGTAATAAAATTTAGCATATCCTTCCTTGTAGCGGCCAAAGATGCACCCATCAGATTGCCGGCCATTTAATATTCCAAAGAAAGCCCATCTCTGGGCAACAGGCAAGCACAAGTTTAGCTTGTATCCTAACTGTGCCTCCAGGACGACTTTTTCTGCGGAAGTGTATCGGGCAGTCCTTCTCCCTGCCGGGCCGGGACCGACAACTGGAAGCAAGGTGGCGAGATGTGATGGGAATTCTCTCGAGGAATTTTATCTGCAGGTAAGCTTTATGGTACCTGAAAGGTACCTCGTTGGGGACGCGGGGAGGGGAATCTCCCATGCAAGGGTAATATCTAAGGCAAAGGAAGCCGGAGACCGGGCAGACCCTTGGCGGTGTGGGGCGCTCAGTCTCCTCTGATCAACTTTATCAGTTCTTCCCTTAGCGCGGGACGGTCCTTAAGGGTTGCCCGAACGAAGTTTATGGATTCCTCCATGCCCAGGTTCTCCTTGAACCAGAGTGCATGTCGCAGCACAAACGACCTGATGTTCAGTTCACTATAATCTTCTGTGTGAAGGTTTTTCGGCATGCTTTTTATTCTTTATGACACTGTCAGGGCCCCTTCGGTTTAATCCTTGTTCACAAAGGGTATAAATACCCGGTCAAGTGCCGCCAACTACTGTGCATCGCCCGTGCATCACCTTACGAAGCAGCCAAGGGGCCACCGGCGCATCCCATGACCGATTTTAACAGGGTAATCCGGTGGCATCCGTCTTCGAGGGTTTCATGGATTTCCTCACCTTCAGGGCGCTCCACAGGTACTTGGACGAGAGCAGGATGGACTATGCCGTTCTCAACTCCGTTCCTATGTTCGGCAGGCCCCTTCTGGTGCTGAAGGGACCCCAGCAAGACTCTCTCTATCTGGACACGGACAGGGGCATCGATCGGGAGTAGGCCAGCTGCACAAAGAGCAGGCAAGATCAGGGAGTTCGACAAGAAGCATGTTCACATGATCTAGATGCAGATCAAGAAGGACGTTGAGGACCTCCCCTATTCGGAGATAGACAGGCCCCTTTCCGATCCGAGCACCCGTCACCTGGTTGTGCCCCGAATATGTTGCCGGTCCCACATTCAGCTGACCGGCTGTCACGTTTCCGGACTTCCTTGGCCCCGTGAGGTTACCGTTACGAAAAAACAGATTTCATTCAATGGATTTAACGATCAATTCCCTAACTTGCGGTTATTAATCACCAACTATCCAGAACCCATGACAGACATCTCACTTAAGGTACTTATCGAGAATTCCAACCTGATGGTGTTTTCCCTAGACACGGAATCCGGGCTTTTCGAACAGGCCAACCATGCCTTCCGCTTCTTTCAGGAAGTTCAGGGACCGCTGCAAAACATACAGGACCTGGCAGACCGGCTGCCACTGGAGGACAGAGACCTTCTGCAGGCCAGGCTCCTGGCGGTAGAGCACAGCCCGATCGAGGCAACGATCGTCAGGTTCTCGACCGGGCAGGGCCAGGTTTACCTGGAGCTCAACATGTACCCATACAGCGAATCGGGCATCTCCAAGATCGCCGGGTATGCTCGCGATGTGACCCAGCAGACCGAGTTCCAGCAGGCCATACTCAGCCACAACTCCATGAAGAACGCCATCCTCAATATCCTGAGCCACGATCTTGTGGGTTCCCTGGCAATCCTGGAAAAACTTGCGGTCCTCGCACTGGAGACCTCCGGGAGAAAAGAGGGCGATCCACTGGTACCAATCCTATCCTCCATGGAGGAGATGTGCCGGAGCAATGCCGGACTGATAAGGGGCTTTCTGAGAAAGGAATTCTTAAGCTCGATGGGTGCACCACTGAACCGGGTCAGGACAGAGCTGACCGATACTTTGAAAGATTTCATGGGACAGTTTGCCTCAATGGCGGAGGAATGTGGTATAAGCGTCCTTTACGAACCTGCCAAGACTCCAGTCCACCTGTTCATAGACCAGGACAAACTGATCCAGTCATTGAACAACCTGCTGTCCAATGCACTGAAGTTCACTCCAAGGGGCGGTGAGGTGCGGGTATGGGTGGAATGTGACCAGCATCTTGTCACCATCTGCGTGAGGGACACCGGAATAGGCATCCCTCCGGAGCTGAAAGACAGGGTCTTCGACAAATTCAGCAGTTCCAAAAGGACAGGGCTCAATGGTGAGGAACCCCACGGCATGGGTCTATGGGCCGTCAAGACCATGGTCGAATGGATGGGCGGGGACATACGGGTGGACAGCACCGTGGGGCATGGCACGGAGTTCCGGATAGTACTGCCCATCACCCAGAGCTGAGGCCCCGACCTGTGGTCGGGCACCCTCCGGGACCACTAATACCAAGGGGCATTTTCCCTGGTCCAGTACGCATCGATGGACTTTTTCCCGCTATCCACAACCCGTCCTTCATTAATCGTTGGAGTTTCGCTATATTTATGCGTTTTCTATAGCCGCACTCACGTGCACTTTGTACTTTGCCCGACTAAATTCGTTCCGTTGGGCTTGTTTTGTATTGCCCGATTTCATTATCATGATGGCAGTCAAGAAGTTAGTAATATCGAATATTTGGGCCAACGGTCCAGTACCGTTCGCTTTTTTGTGGAACATGATCCGTCCATACCGGGCTCTACAGGTGGCTCGGAATTCATTACTCCGGCCGAAGCAGATAAAAATATTTATTTTTTTAGAACCAAATCCAGATCCGTGTGTTCTTCAGACAGTTTATATTTGTTAATGTAATAGCAAGGAGTTGGTCTGCCCCCCAAAAGTGGGGGCTTGATCCGACCGTTTCTCTTTCAGCTCAGATTGTCCATCCATATTAATTTTCAATAAAGCCATGCCACCCGTTCACCGGGTGGCTATTCTTTTTCCGCTCACCTACCCTCCCTATGGGGGGGGCCTGTTTCCTTGTGGCCGAAAGGCGTTACCAGAACCGAAACCCCGCCACAGCCTGCCCAACCTGAGCTCCTCACCGGGCCAGGAAAATGCTGGGGCCAGTTCCACACCAGCGCAGTAGACTATGTTTATCCCCTTCCGAGCTCACCACAAGAATGAGGATACCCGATCCCATGGCGCGTAGCCTTCTACCCTCCAGGCCCGGCGGAAGTACAAGGCCTTCTTCAGCAAAGCCAAGGGCCATGTATGTTTCCCCGCTCACCCTCAGAGCGGCCTGTTCTGCCTGAAGTAATCTGTGGGATTGACCCCGTGGGCCGTCTTGATGTAGTGTGAGAATTTAAAATAGCTAGAGAAACCCGCTAGGAGAGCAATTGCCGTAAGGTTATAGATCGCCCCCGGGCCAAGGTCACCAATCATCTCCCGGACGTCCCCCAATCGCAAGCTATTGATATATGCACTGAAGTTAGTTCCAAAATTCCTGTTGATCACACGAGAGAGGTATTTTTTGTTAACCCCGACATCTTCCGTAAACCTGTCGAAGTTGTACCGTGGATCCCTATAGCGCCTCCCAATTTCCCATTCCTTGATCCGCCTGATTATAATTTCCTCTCTTTCGGGCTTTAGGGAGTATCTCTTTTTTTCAGTCCCTCCTGCATTTTGACTCATACCAAACTAAATAAATCGTTCGCGTTTTTTTTCAAAGATACAACTTACATCGAATTTGGGGAGCAAATCAGAGTTCCCCCGTTCAAGCTCGTCCAGACGGGGAGGGGGAAGGCCGAGCTTGTTTCGCCCCGTACCACCTGAACTTGTCCGGAATTACAGCTCAAGGGTTCTCCCTACCGTCATCTGGCCCCAGCTTTCCCGACATATATCCCAGGGATTCGCTTAAGAGTGAACAGGACAGGACAATCGGAGCCAGGACATATGCATCCACCTGCGGCCAGTCACATATTTACCCTTGTTGGTTCGTTGTCGGCCCATGCCCTATTCGGGGACAGCAGCCAGGCAGTATTTGGATACCGGCACAGCCCCCCCCTATTTTCACACAGCGGAGGGACATTTTGGTCCACAAAAAAACCTCCAAGGCTTGGAGGTTCTTGCTAACTATTATGAAAAACATTGGAAATGACCCAAATATATCGATTTATTTAACTAAACCGTCGACTTCAGTTTATTTTGAGGAAGAAGGGTCGCTAATGGAACTTTAGAATGAAAGACGGGACAACAAAGGACCACCGATTACATCAGCGATCTCTAATCGGTATTTATGGTATCCCTCAATATTCTCACCACGCTCCACTGGTCCTGTGCGCCCTTTATAGCAGTTACATTAAAGGTTGTTCCGAACTCGGTAATAGAGAACTCTATCTTGTCGGCCTCGGACCGCTCAGCCAACCTGTGCAGTTCATCCCGTGCTGAGATCTTCAGGAACTCTCGCTGTACATCGTTCAGTAATTCCATAACGTTTAGATAAAATTGAACCATAAATATAGCAAAAAAAAGAATTTTTCCATAAAAAAACCTCCTTTTGGAAAGGAGGCCACCACCTATTGAATTAAATAACTCAAATCCGAGTATTATGGAAAATAAAATATAACACATCTGAAGTACAGGTGGATCAAAAACATCAAATTTATCCCTTGGTACCCAATTTCATAGCTACCGGTGATCATGAGAGATGGACAGGGGACCAAGAACTCGGTCCCAACCTGCTCCCGATATGTGAAATCACCTACTCGGAGGCCAGAAGCTTCCTGGGCCCTGGCTGCCTTCAGGCGTTCGAGCGACAGACAGCCCTGGTACTGTCAGAGAGCATGCGGCTCACATTTTGAGTGATAGGCCGAGGAGAGAGTTGCCGGTAATTTGAATTGTCCGACATCCGTTTAAGGAGGATCTAACTGAGGCAATAATATACCCTCGTATTCGGTGCATATCGGTTTTCCTTACGGCGGTGGTAACTCTCGAAATTTAAGATCGGTCGGAATGGCCATCTGGCATCGGGGAACAGGAAACACCTCCCCATCCTGCAACAAAAAACTCAAAACGCTTGACATTATTGCATTTTTGTTTAATTTTACGCAACACACTAACTGGTAACAACTTATGGATTTCTCAACAGGAGCGTTAGGCATGCAGATTTTTTGCCTATTGACAGGAATTGGAATAGTATTGTTCATATTCAGGTCGATAAAATCCAGGAAATAGGTCATCCCTGTGGACAATTGCTCATCTTCAAAAGCCTCAGAGGATCCCCTTGACTTCCGGCGATTCTTTATGGGGGGGGCAGCTCCATTTCTGGGGTGTCAAGGGATCTGCACGTGAGCCTGGATGCAGAAGAACAATGTTCTCAATGGATATTCCCTGCGGTAGGCTGTGCCTCCCGGTTCCCGGAAATTCCCGGACCGCTGGCGGGGGAGGCCCATGGGGTCCATTGGCTACAGAGCGGACAGAATCCTTTAGGCCACGGGGATTCTTCAAGAACCTCGGTGGTCTGCACCACGGGGTGCACCATCACTCCATGCGTTCCAGGCCAGTGGTGGTAGGTCCTGTCAGAACCTGCCCATTTACGTTGAACCTAGAGCCATGGCAGGGGCAGTCCCATGAAAGTTCAGCGTTATTCCAACGAACCTCGCACTTTGCGTGCGGGCAGGTGCTCCTTAGGACGTGCAGCTCTCCATCCTGTTCTGCATACACGGCATATGACTGGCCTTCATACCTAATGACCTTTGCCTCTCCGGCCCTAATCTCTGTCAGTGACCGGATCCGGTCCATTCCGATCTTGTCGCCGACCATGTCTTTGAGAACGGTCGCATTTTCTTTGACGAATGTGGTAAAGCCAGCAGTTGGCCGGAATCTCTTGGGATTGAAAAGCGCCTCGTACCTGTTGGTACCCTCCGTGATCAGATCGGTGATAATTACCGAAGAGAGGGTCCCAAAGGTCATGCCGTTCCCCCGAAATCCCGTGGCCACGAAGACCCTGCCCTCGCTGGATGGCAGTACCCCGATGGAAGGGAGCCCATCGGCAGGTTCAAAATACTGGCTCGACCAAGCATATTCGACCCTATCTACGTCGAACTGTTGCCTGCAGTGATCCTCAAGCCTGGAAAAGCACGCTCCTGCATCTTCTGTGTGGCCGGTCTTGTGGTCCTCCCCCCCGGCGATGATCATCTTTTTGCCATTGATCTCATGCGTACGGTAATAATGGTATGCATCGTAGAGATCATAGCCGAGCGTAGTGGGGTAGCTGTTGCCCTTCAGCGAAAAGGCTATCACGTAGCTCCTGTAGGGAGCAGTGGTGAAGTGCAGCAGGCTGATCCCGGGAGGAGTGTGGGTCGCAAATACGGCATACTTGGCCCGGACATCTCCCAGGCTCGTATGGAGAAGTACCCCCTCTTCGGATTCCTCAAAGGATTCGCAGAGGCAGTTCTCGACGACAGATCCTCCATTCTCTATAAATGTGTCCGCTAGTGCCCTGATGTATTTAATGGGGTGGAACTGCGCCTGGCCCGGTATCCTTACCGCCTTCCTGAAGGATATAGGGAAGTCGATCCTGTCTGTGTAGTGCATCTGGTAGCCTATCTCGCGCGCACCGTCAACGATACCCTCCAACTGGCCCATCTGATCCTCGTCCACCGCGAACAGTTCTGCAGTCTTTTCCTCAAAGTCACAGTCTATCGAATGCTGGGATACGTTAGACCGGAATACGCGCGTAGCCTCCTTCCCCGCATCGGCCAACAGGCGCGCGTTGTCAGGCCCAAATTTGTCTATGGCCTCCTTGAACGTCGTGTCGAAAAAATCATTGAGATGGGCAGTGGTGCCACCGGAGGTGCCAAAACCCAGGTTCCTTGCCTCCAGCAACAGGCAGTTCAACCCCTTGAGCTGGAGCCTATGGGCTGTCGATGCACCCGTGATTCCACCCCCGATGATGACTACATCGTACTTAAGGTCTACGCTGAATACGGTTCCGTACCTTTTGATCTCAGCTTGCCACATGCTCTTGCGTGCTCCGTCTCTGAACATAACTTTTATTTTTTGATGGTTTATTGATAAGATGTTTTATAGGGAACAAACTTTTGGGGGCTTTCGTTGGCGAGAACTTCAATAAATCTACCGGCATGATGATTCCCCTGCTAAAGCACCTTCTCGAGCGCTATACCAAGGAGCCATGTGCCGAAAAAGTCCCCCGCTTGATTCCATAAAGGTACGAGTACCGGGCGCCCGGGAACATTACGGCAAACAAAGAAATCATTCTTCGAAAGATGAGGAGGTTGCCCAAAAGTTTATTTTGAAGGCCCGGGATTTACTTTGCCAGTCTAAAAAAACCCTCTTCTACTCAAATCCTTTCTCTATGAATTGGTAATTTGAACATCAAAGGATCAATGGGGATGTACGGAGTATGTAGGGGGAAAACACAAATGAGAAAACCACCTTGGGGAGGTGGCTTTCAGGTACTGATTTCCAGTGTATTATTAAACTAATATCCACAAAAATAAAAATTGAGTTCCAATTAAAAAAGAGAGGGTTCGAATAATTTGCCCACTGTACTTTTTTCCTCCAAGTTTAGCTGGAGAGTGAAATATATTCCCGTACAGAAGGCTGCCTTCCGGTTTCCGGATCGCTGATTATATCCCCGGCCCTGTCCAGACAGCATTCTTCGAGGGGGGGAGTCGCGCCTTTTCATCCTACGGTCGATATATTACTCGGCTGATTGTCCCAGGGAACGAAGGCCTCTCTTTAATGATTAATGAACACCGTTGAAATCAGTATTCCTTTACCCTGCTCACCATTCCCTGTAATATTTGGATGACCCTCATCTTGTCCCCTTCTTCGGGATGGTATGATTTCACCCTCACCGAGGAGGGTGAGAGGTCCTTCCTATATATAGTTGAAAGGTGCGGCACGATGCACTGGAAGACTTGGCTTAGCGAGCGAGCATTCACTACTCTTTCCTCGTCCAGCAGCCGCAGGAGTATAGCAAGTTGGTCAGCCGAGGCATTGAGGGTGAGCGCTTTTTCCTCTCGGCCAATTGCTCTGTGCCTGTGCTCCGGGCGGTTGGGGTCCCTTCCATGGCTGTCTCCCGATTGGAGCTCAATCTCCAAATCGAACCAACCGTTGAGGAAGGTATCAAGGGAGATATACCCTGGATTCAGGATGATCCCCGGCTTTCGATGCAACTGGTTGAAGTTTGCCCGTAGCTTCCTTAGCATCTCTGCCCTTTCCAATGACGCATAGGAATCCTTGCAGTTCTCCGTAATCCCCCTGACCAGCAGGTCCATCAGCTCCTTACTGTTGAAGTTTATGTAGACAAGGAACCTCTGGACCGGACAGAAGGTACCATCCTGGCTCTGCCAGTCCCAGTCCGAAATCCTTCGAACCAGCTGCTGAAAATAATCCATTGATCCCCGTGTCAAGGTCACTGCCTCTTGCCCAGAGGTGAAACGTTCCAGCCTTTGGGTGAGAAGGATCCCCGCCGGTGTACCGGGTATGAGGTGGCGCACTTTCTGGAACTCGCCCGTAAGGCACTCCATGGCTTCTGGGACCAGGCACGGCAACAGGGGCAGCTCCGGGCCCAATAGCTGCCCGTGGCCGTTCTCCATGTAGCGCCCTATCGTCTCCAGGCTTGCCATGACCCGCTGGCAGGTAACCCTATGGCTGGGACCGCCCTGCTCGCAGAGCGATGTGGCCTCCTCCATGAGCCTCCCCACTGCACGGTAGCTGCCGTTGAGGTATGCCCTGAAGTCAAGGCCCGATGCCTGCTGCAGTTCTGCCGCACAGGTCTGGGAGATCACCTGGCAGCAAGCCTGCTTCAGCAGGTCGGTCCGTACCTCGGGCGAGATGCCCTCGGGATCATGGGGAGCTGCCAGCCAAAGGGACAGCAGGACGTGCTGGAAATATTCCAGCCCGAGAGTCGGTGTATCTTTCATTTCTTTCTTGTTTTTCGAGGACCCGCAATGGGCAAGCAGGACAAGCAAGGAACGGAAAGGGCTATACCGAATTGGTCTCCAGGAATTCCCTGAAGGAATCGTGGTTTGCCAGGTTGCCGGCGGGAAGCTCTTCACGGACATGCTTCAGCCTCACCTTTCCAGCGGTGAAGGAATGGAAGAACCTGACATTGAAGGCCATTGACCTTGAGAACTGCTTGAATTTGCGCTTGGGCAGCATCTCCATGACGCTCCTGAAGGAAGCGTTGCTGATCAGGACCTCAGGGTCCGTTGCAAGGTGGATCAGCAGATAGCCGTTGCTGGAACGAATGTGGGTGATCTCCCGGAACCATACAAGCCGGCGGTTCCACTTGCCGTCCTTCCTGACGTTCAGGTATTCGTTGGCATGGTCATCGGGATCCTGAGTCGCGTTCCCCGGCATGCTCAGGCGGATCTCTATGTCGAGGCGCTTCATGGCCATAGCGAACCGCTGGTAGCTCACTGGCTTGAGCAGCACGTCGACAACATTGCGCATGTAACCCTCGTCCTCGAACTGCCTGTATCCCGTGTAGAGGATGAACTTGGTGTGCTTTCCGGTGAAGGCGGACATCCATTCGAACCCGTCGATCCGGTTCTGCAGGTCCACGTCCAGTATGACCAGGTCAACGGGATTCACCCTGACATAGGCAAGGGCCCGGTAGGGATCGGTGAACTCGGCCTCTACCCTTACCTGCTCTACCTTCTGGAAATGCTCCATCAGATGGTCGATGCTCGATTGCTGGTCGTCCAGGATAATCGCTCTGTAATTTCTCATGCTGATTTATTTTGGTTAAAATTCTATTGTGATATCTACCGAATGGACGCCCTTGTGGCAGGAGCAGACCATCTGGTACCTGTTCTGAAAGACGTGGTGGAGCCTTTTGCGAAGGTTCGCGAGCCCCAGGCCGTGCCCGTCCGGGGTAGGCTTCCCCTTGCTACAAGTGTTGCTGACCGAGATCGTGCAGAGGTCCCTCCCCACGGACACCCGGATCTGGGGCGGCAGGCACGGGCAATAGGGGTCACCATGCTTGAAAACGTTCTCCACCAGTGTCAGCAGGGTTGTCGGCGGTACCACGGCGCCGGAGAGCTCGCCGGAAAGCTCCCAGCGGAAGGTGGGTTCCCTTCCCGACATCGAGGAGTTTACCTGGATGAACCTTCGGCAGGCACCGAGTTCCTCCGAGAGCAGCACTGTCCTGGAGCCCTCGGGCAGGCTTGCCCGCATATAGTGGAGCATGAGCCCGTAGAGATCCATAACGCCCGAGCGCACCTGCTCGGGCACGCCCCCGCTCATCTGCCTGTCCAGGGACTGGAACAGGTTGGCCAGCAGGTGCGGCGAGACCTGCTGGGCCAGGGCGGCATACTCGAACCTCAGCCGGGATTCCCGTTCTCGCCCCTCCTTTTCCATGGATGCCAGCTTGGTGCGGTACTGATGGCCCAGAGCTGCGAATATGCTGAAATTCCCTATCAGCTTGAGGTAGTTCTGCAGGAACTTACCCATAGAGAATTGGGGACTGGAGGTAAAGTACTCCGAAAACAGCCCTAAGTGTGAGGCTACGCCGTGCGTGAGCGACAGCATTCCCAGGAAGGCGGCCAGGTATACAGCAAGGACGAGGCCCGCTGCAGCGGCGTACCTCCCGCGGGAAAAGTGCGTCCCGAGCGCATGCCCCACCCCATAATAGACCAACAGGAAGAAGGGGAGCGAAAAGATGACCGTGGGAAAGGTCAGGTTCTGGTTGCCCAGTCTGTTCACCACATAGAAATAGGTGGCATAGGCGAGCCAGAATCCCGCGTGCCTCACTGTCCGGCCGGCCATCGTCCGCTTTATTGAGCTCAGGTACGATTCAGTCATTTGGATTACACTTGGTCAGCTTAATTTAGCGAGAAATTTTGAATTTACCAACCAAAACTCGCCGGATCTCCCACCACGTACCTCCTGTAGGTATAGCGGTCGAGCCCCCAGTGCATCGTCGGGTCAAGCGGCACCAGCCGATCCTCGGCCTTCCACCCTGCGAGGGCGGAGGTTGGCACGCCCTGGCGGTGCAGGTACAGAAGGGACTCCCAGATGTGAGGGAACTTGCAGAGGCTCCGGCCGAAGCAGCGGAAGATCTCCACCAGTGAACTCTCTGCGAACCTTTTGCGGTCCGAATGCCACGGCAGGCTCCGGGTCAGGAGTTGCTTGCCCTGGAAACCCAGCTGGGGCTGCAGCGCGCTGTCCAGGAGAAGGTGTACCCCAAGACCCAGCAGGTGGGCAAAGTCCAGGTAGCCGGACATCGCCCCCAACCTTCCCTTGAGGAGCTCCACGGAAATGAGCTTTTCCTTTTCCTTAGCGCCCACTTTCGCTCCCCTGGCCCCGTCGGCATAGACGAAGGCGTGCATTCCCCGGCGGGTGGCACTTCGCAGCTTGAAGAAGAGCGAGGGGTCCTCTGCCTCCACGAGCAAGAGGCCCGGGGGCCCATCCGGGTCACCGGGATCGACCAGCAGGGAAGAATAGTACCGTGAATATTTGGCCATTACCTCCCTTGAGAGCACCACGCAGACCGAACGCCCAAGGGCGAGGATCCTGAGCGGAACGCTCCGGTAGGAGCCGAAATGGAAGGAGACGAACATGGCCGGCCTCCCTGTGGCCAGACGGGCCAGGTCCCTGTCCGCAAAGGGCAGGGTGATCCCTGCCCGTAGGTCCAGTCCTGCCTGCATTTTGGCATATGTCCGGCATGCGGTGTATTCTTGGAAGTGCCTGACGGAAAAGGGGATGCCCAGGATGTGCTGGAGGTTAGCAGAAAAGTGGGCGAATTCCTCCCAGCACTCCCCTGGCAGCCTGCCGTAGTGTTCTGTGATTTGTCTGTCCATTTGTTTTGAGAATAAAGGGGGACGGTTAGTGGAAACATCGGAGCAATTGCCCCATCCACTCCAAAAGGATGTGCGCCCACGCTCAGTTCTGAGACGGAAATACTATATTGCATTTCGGGTCGTCAGGGTCCTCCTGTCCAAGCCCAAGCATCTCTAGCGGGGAGATGGGCTTGTCCGAGAGCTGGATGTAGCGTTGATGTCTCTGCTTGCTTTCCATTTTTACGGTCCTCTTAGGTTAATACTCTTCCGGTCTCGCACCGGAACGGCGGTTCCAGGCCAAGGAGTCTTTTCGATCGATCAGGACAAAGGTGCCCCAAAGATCCCGGCAGCGCAAGGGGCACGGGCAGGAAAACCAAGTTTTGGCCCACAGGGAGAAGAAATTCGTCATTATTGACCAAAAAGACTGTTTGGAGGGTTAAAAACTGCACTTCGGGCAGGTATGCTATGTCGAAAACGCTGATAATCAAACCCAGACATGCCTCTTCCCGAACTCTCAGTACCGGCTGAAAACTACTTGGACCAGGGGTTTCCGCCGGTGGAAAGACGATATTGCCAAAATCACCGGTAATTGGGATCCAGCTCCCATTTCATATCCCCTGGAACCCCTAATTGGGGAGTTGGCGGTATTTTGTTTTGTTGCACGGGATTATCCATCGAGCTTTACATGACCGTTTCTGAAAATTCAATGCGGCACTGGAAACCCGTTCCGGGAGCCGTTGAGTCCAAGAGCCGGGGATGCGGCCCGATGGCGGGCAACTTCTTTTCAGGAGCTGGAAAGATTGCCCACTGATTTGCCATTGACCCTTATGGGAAAAGCTGAAGTGGCCAATTTTTCGACCACAACAATGACCAAGAACACAGTTATGTTAAAGGAATTCCACAACCGTAAATTCGCTCTCTTTCCCCATCCGGGGGGTAACTTTTTTTTGGGCGGTGAGGTCCGGAAGAGTACCGGCACCCGCAAGATGAACCACCGATTCACACCAACAGGAAAAGCATACCATGAAAAAACGATTCCAAAGAACGGGAGTGGCGGCAGGGACGGCCGGAACCTCCGACCGAAGGCTGTCCCAGTCCAGGGAAATCTTGGTCAACCAGACGGTCTGTCTGATCTATGTCTTCCTTTTTGCTTACACGGGTTACAGCAAACTGATGGACATCGCACCTTTCATAAAGGGCATAAGCAGGGTCCCCATTCTGGGCAGCCATGCCGCGGTGATCGGATGGGGGATCCCCGCCCTAGAACTACTCCTGGCCCTGGGCATGGTCCTTCCCAGCAGAAAGCTGCGGCATAATTCACTAAAGGCCTCCGTAGCCCTGATGGGAGCATTTACGGCCTACTTGCTTCTGATGATCGCTTTTGTCAGGAAAAAGCTGTGCCACTGCGGCGGTGTCATCGGATCGATGGGATGGGAGCAGCACCTGGCATTCAATATCATCATCCTTATGCTGGGAATGTGGGCCATCCGGAAAAACAACTGATTTTTGAACATAAAAACAAGAACATCATGAACATCATAAAAAAAACATACGGCCCCTCCCTGTTGGGACTGGCCGTGATCGGGACCGCATTTTCGATGAGTGCGTTCACCGAAAGCAACAGCTCGAGCGCCAGGTTGGCTGGAGAAATCTACGTCAATTCCTCCAGTGGGGAATACACACCTCTCTCCGGGGCCTATGACCCAAACAACTGCCAAGAAAACAGCACGAACACCTGTGCTTGGCAGAGAACTGAAAAACCTGGTTCCGTTCCCAGCACATTCAGTGCTTCTCAGACCGATGACCTGAAAGCGCAGGGGCTGATCGTGGAGATGGATGCCAAGAAGGGCGTCTATATCCCCTAAACACTCAGAGAATCCCGGCCTTGCCGGAATTCTCTCCATTTTACTGAAAGTGGAACCCACCTACATTTTCGGTTCTATGGCACGCTCGACCATCTCGATGAATCCCGGTACCTGGCTGCTTGTCCGGACATCCGGTGGATTCATGGCTACCACTCGGTTGTTGCCATCCACTATCACTTGGGTTGGATATGAATTTATCCCCAGGTGCCTCACGATGGCCCGGTCTTTTCCCGGACCTACCCAGAGGTTTATGTCGCCTTCTGAAGAATATGTTCCGGATGTCACCGAACTCTTCCATCTCTGTTCATCCAGGTCCACCGATATGTTGACGAACCTGACATTGGGATTCCCCCTGAACTGGTCCTTTACAGGACGCATTGCCTTGTGCAATACCGCGCAGCCTATGCAACCCGTGTACCAGAAGTCATATACGACCACCTTGCCCTCAAGGTCCGAATTCCTCACCAGCTGACCGTCCTGGTCCACCATTTCGAATTCGAAGAAAGGATTCCCCGGGGAAGTCCTTGACCTCTGCTTCAGCACGTATTCCCTCCTTTGGGGCTCCCCAATCTTTGAGGATAGGACAGAAAAGGTCCTAGGGTCCATGTACTTTCGGGCCCCTCGGTCCAAGAATGCCGAAAAAGCAACCTCATCAAAGGTCCTGCCCTGATACCTTCGGGCTATTATATCCAGTACGGGCGGAAATTCAACCGACATTCTCCCCTGGACCATGCTATATGCTACAAGCAGGTCCGTCACTGCCTTCATGTTGAGGTAGGAGGCAAATTCGGGAGAGTTGCCTTCATACGATCTTGCATAATCCTGTTCCCGGCCGATCTGGCTGTCCATATAATAGCGCGCTGCAACGGGGCGGGCAGCATCAGGGCCCAGCTCCACCAAATAACGAAATCCACCCAACTCCCTGTTCCTCAGCCTGCCTATCTGTTCATATCGAAGGACCCGGGCAAACTCAGGGTCCAGCATTGGCAGATAGCGTTCGAAGTTCTCCATCAGGGCGGCTTCCCAACCCCGGTATGCCGAACGAATTTCATCAAGAAAAGGACGGGTCCTTTGGGCCAACCCGACAGTGTCATTTTGGTTGTAGCGCACCCTGATCCGGACCATTTCCTCTAAACGCTCCTCATCCAGAGAGATGGCCTGCATCTGCAGGAGGCACGCTGGGGTGGATGCAGGTCCGGGCGATATCCGCGAACCCGAGACGCGCAGATCAAGTGTATCCCCCTTTCCCATCAGAAAAGGGCCATAGGACAGCGGACGGAAAAGCTTCTCGGCCTGAAGTGTGCCGCTGGGAGGGATGATGAGCAGATAGGAAGGACCGGGGGTCTCTGGCAGGTTGATTTGGAAACTCCCCGATTCCAGCCTGGCATAGTGAGCGGGTGCCTCCGAATATATACGCCCCATCCCCAGGGCATCACCCGAATACCTGAACTCTATGGAATCAACCTTCAGGGAAGGGTCAACGCTCCCCATGAAAACTTTCTGCCCTAAACTGCAGGTTGTCCATAGGGAAACCACCAGGGCCAGGCAGAATTGGTGCAATTTGATTTTTTTTGATTTTTTCATCTCATTTATTTTTTTAGTGTTATCTATCTTTCGTTCTGGGCGATTCCGCTCCTGTTTATTTCATCCTGGGGGATATTGAAAACGTACCTCCCGGAGGTGGGCTCAAGGGTATGTACCTTTCGGCCAAATGTCCGTCTGAGCACGATGCCTGCGCCACGGCCGTTCAGCCTCTTGATGTCGTCCCAGCGGATCCCCCTCCAGACCAGTTCCTTCCTCCTCTCCAGCAGGACCAACTCAAGGGCAGAGGCTGCATCAAGGAATGTTGTGCTGGCGTACGTGCCAAGGGCATACCTGTGCTTCCGCAGCCTGTTGTAGAGGACCTCCGCGCCATGCAGGTCCCCCCTGCGCACCAGGCACTCTGCCTTTATGAGCAGGACCTCATCGACGGCCAGTCCATTGAACGGGTTGAGTCCACTCCCGTTGTAGCCCCTCTTCACGATGTGCCTGCCGGGTAGGACCTCCCTGAAAAAGACGCTGCGCCTCAGGTCGCCCGTATCGTAGAGCGCCATCAGCGAAGTGTCCACGAACACCGTCCCGCCCTGGTTGAGCTGGGATGCGTTGTTGTAGCTGTTGGTGGCACCGTACAGGATCAGCTCGTCGTTGGTCAGGGAAAATGGTGTATTGGTTTCCGTGGAAACCGAATTGTAATCGATCAGCCTGTCGTAGCGATTCAGGACGCTGTCGGCATACCTCTCTGCCGGATGGAACTCTCCCCGGTACAGATATATCCTTGAGAGCTGCGCAAAGACGGCCAACCTGGTGGGCCTGTTCCTCTCTGGGAGCGGTCCATAGCTCTTCAGGTGAGCGAGTGCCTCCTGTAGGTCTGCAAAGACCGAAGCGTAGCACTCCTGGACGCTGGCCCTTGGCATCAGGGCATCGACCGAAGGGTCCCTGCGCAGGGGTATGCCCAAATCCGATGACTGGGTGAGTGAATCGAAGGGTACAGAGAAGTTCTTGAGCAGGTCATAATTTGCCCTTGCCCTGTGGAAATGGGCCTGTCCGTAGACCTCAGCGTACCGGCTGCCCTGGATGAGGCCACCGGTCTGCTTCTGTACCCCATCGATTATGCTGTTGGCGTAGAAAACGGTCCTGTAGGGAGCGTTCCAGTCTTCCCTTGCGACCTCCCCTCCAAAAACGTCCCGCTCCCAGACATATGCATTGCGCTCGGTGGCCGACCTGCTGGAGAGCCAGTCCGATTCTGAGGCTATGAAATATTCGTCCGCGCTCAGGTGGGGCAGTGCGCTGGTAAAGCCCACGGCCGTGAAGTTGTCCAGCAGCCGCTGGAAATCATCCGGTGAGGCCGGAACGATGATGTTACTGTTGGGCCTCTCTTCCAGGAATTCAGCCGAGCATCCCAGCAGCGAGAGTAGTGCTGTAAAATAAAACATTGATCTTTTCATCATTTCCAGTAGTTTAATTTAATACCAAGAGTCATTTCAAAAGGTGATGGGATTCCGTCCCCTATATCCGGATCCAGCCCTTCCCCATTGGCCCTCCAGATGATGCCCAGATTATTGGCGTGCAGGAAAAGCTGCAGTTCTGCCTTTCTATGTGAAGCAAAGGGCAAGACGGCATAGGAAACCCTGAGATCCTGTAACCTGACGGCGCTTCCACTATAGGCCAGGACAGAGGAATGCTGGTAGAACTCCTCCCTGTTCAAATCCCTGGGATAGACGAACCTGGGAACCTGGGTGGTTGCCTCATCCCCCGGCCGCTGCCACCTTCGATGGTAATCCGAGAACGTGTAGCGTCCGGCGATCAGTTCCGAGGAATTCATGGAATTGGTCCTTCGAAGGTAGTTCCCCAGCTTGTAGAGCAGCTGGAAGGATATCTCAAAACCATTGAAGGACAGCGTGTTCCGCAAACTGCCGTAATGTGTCGGTGACATCGAGCCCATCACGATTAGGGCATCCCTTTCGAAGCCGTTCAGTATCCCGCTGTACTCGTCAGACTCTTTGCCCCCGAGATATCCCATCGGGTCGCCCTTATGGTCAAGGCCGGCAGACCGGTAGAGGACAAGAGAGTTGATGGGGTTGCCGGCAATGGGGAAGATGCCCGAAGCGGTCACCACGTCGGAATTCGTACTTGTGGCGGCATAGTAATCAACGACGCGGTCCCTGGTGTGGTTATAGATCAGGTCTGTCCTGAACCTGGCCGCCCCGGACCTCACCCAGTCGACCCACACCTGGGCATCGATGCCCCGGGTCTTGGTCCGGGCAACGTTGCCATAGAACTCGGTAACCCCGGTCTGAGGGGCTATGGGGCTGTTTCCCATCAGGTCCTTGCCCCGCTTGATGTAGTATTCCAGGGAACCCCCAAATCGGTTGCCCAAGGCCTGGAAATCGAGGCCAATGTTCAAATTGGAGACACGCTCCCATCTCAGGGCACTGTTTGGCGGATTGGTGATCCGGTCCGCGGGGCTCCCCCAGAGGTTCCTGTTCTGGTAGAGCACAGAGGTCAGGAATGCCGTTGTACTCTTGTCGACGTTCCCGTTGTAGCCATAGGTAACCCTCAACTTCAGCCTATCAAGGGGTGGCCACCCCAAAAGGTCCTGGAACGAGTAGGAAGTTCCCAGGGACCATAGCGGTACCCCCTTCTGGTTGGCCGAGACACCGAAGATGTTGGAGGCATCCTTCCGTGCACTTGCGGTCACCGTCAGGTTGTCCTTAAAAGTATAGGACATCAGGCCGAACCAAGACCTGTTGTTGTCCACCTGCCTTCTAAGGGAACCATACCGCTCGATCCTCCTGTAGTCACCGTTATGGTATATGGGAAAGAAGCTGAATATGTCCACCTCGGCAAAATTTTCCAGGTCTCTGTCATATCCATAGATATAACCGGGGCTCTCAGAACGGACCCTGTCCTGCCTCCACTCGGCACCCAAAAGACCGCTAAGCCTATGGTCTTCCCAGAGCGTCTCGTTCCAGTCTAGCTGCGCGCGCCCGTACCTGGAATCCGAGCGAACCGTCCCTCGGTCCATTATCGCGCCCAATGGGACCGGCCTGGTCACTGTACCTGTGGATGGATCGATGCTGGAAAACTGGTTGACCATGTTCCTCACAAAGAAGGAACTTGGGTCATAGAGTGTGCTCCAGTCCTGCCAACCCGTGCTGGAGAGGAAGTTGACCTTCAGCGCCAGTGAACGGTAAATGGCTCCCCTTGCACCAAAATCGTACCTCAGGCTGCGGTCGCTGCGGGAGTAGCTGTTCCATTCGCCCCGAAGCTCCTCCACGGGTCGGTATTTCCAGTCCAAGAGCATCCCATTGCCCACGGTATCGGTATAGGATTTCCTGAGCGTTCCGGCAGCTGAAACCTCCAAGGGAGCCCTATCGTCCCCCAACAGCCTTTCATAGGGAAACCTGGGACTAAATCCCAGCGCATTTCCATTGCTGTTGCTGTTGCCGGAATACCACAGGTTCATTTCCGCGCCAAACCTGTCCGATGCATCCTTCCATTGGCTGGATGCCCTCAGGTTCAATCGCTGCTGGTCCACAGATACCGTTTCTTTGAGGGAACGGTCATATCCCACGCTCATGGTACTTCGCACCGATCTGGACGATGAGGATAGGCCCAGATAATATTGCTGCTCGAATTTTGGCCTATAGAAGATTTCGGACAGGTCCTTCCTGTTGTCTACCCCAGCATACTGCTGCAAAAGGCCTTCTGCACGGCCGGATGATATCTCACCCTTTCCCAGGCGATCCAGCACGTCCACAACAGGCGAAACGTCCTCGTAGCTGCTGTTGAGGGCCCGGGTGTATTCACCCTTGGAGAAGAGGAAACTCTCCAGCTCGATCAGCTCCGCGGACCCCATGCGTTTCTGATAGAAAAGATCGGGCCGGTCTGAAACGGTGAGATTTGATGAAAACTCAGCGCTGAAGGTCTCTTTTGCTTTCTTGGTGGTGATCACGATCACGCCATTGGCAGACCTTACGCCCCATATGGAGGCAGCGGTGGCATCCTTCAGCACCGTCACACTTTCTATATCACTTGGATTCAGGCTGTTGATATCCCCCTCATAGGGAAAATTATCGACGACCACCAATGGCCTCGTTGATGAGAAAAGCGTACTCCTGCCCCGAATGCTCATTCCATCGGCATTGCCCGTATTCCTGTCCAAGAGCAATCCGTTGGTGACCCCGTTCAGCCTGGAAAGAATGTTCATGGACGGGCTGCGCTGCAGGGTCCTGCTGTCCACCAGGGCAAAGCTACCGGTAGCCCTTTCGCGGGGTATCTGCTGGTATCCGGTACTCACGACCTCCACCTGCTCGATCATGTTGGCCACGGGCACCAACATGATCTCCATCGGTAAGGTCGATGGGTCCAATAAAACTGCCGTATCCCTGTTCCCAACATGGCTCAGAGATATCTTTCGTTCGGACGAGTCCGATGGTAGCTGGAACCGTCCCATGCTGTCGGTCTTGGCCTCTACTTCCAGTCCCCGGATGCTGACCCCTTGAACGGGTTTACCAGTAACGGCATCCAGGACTGTCCCGGTGGCCAATTTCCCTTTTGTTCCCATTGATAGGTTTTCTTGGGCAACCAGCTGATGGCCCAGAAGAAAGAAACCTATCGTAAGAAGGATAGGAAAGAGAAAATTCTCTTTCAGGCAATGATTTTCATTGATGAAAGGTTTCACTGCTGATGAACTCCTTATAAAAAACTTAGGTATTGCATTTTTAAAAGTTTTATTTTGCATAGTGTTAATTTGGTTTCTAAAGGTTATCTATGCTGCATGCAATAGAAAAATAAAAACGATCAATTATCCAATTTTCCCTTATTTGGGGCCAGCCATATACAAGGCATCCGTCATGGTCATATCGACCTTATCTTAATGTGCATCCCCCCTGCTTGCGACTGAGTAGCGTTCCCACGTTTAAGGGTTATTATTCCTCACTTAAGAAATCGATTTTGTCCCAGGTCGAGCCACTATAACCTTCCCCTTTTTCAGGCAGAGGAAAGCGGGGACCAGCTTGCCCTCTCCAGTTTATTGTGGAGAGGGAGAATAGAACATGCTCCTATTTTTACCATCTTCGGACTGATAGAAAATTGGAATGCTCATGTTTAGAACCGCTGGGTCCCTTTCTCCTTCATATGTATTGGAGAGCAAACTTTTCTCTAGATATGGAATGTAGCTATCCAGCACCAATCATTGAATAGCCGAAGATGACGAGACCCATATCTGCTTCCCCCAGCCAGAGCTGACCTGTAAGTTCGAATTCCAGGACGCCCCGGCACCTGGCGAGACCCCGGACAATACGAGCGCCACTCCCCTACTTGAGAACGGCACCTATGAACCGAGATTACCACGGATAGATCCGTCTCTCTGCGCTAAGGTGCCCGAACGATCCGGGCGCGTCCTTTCCTTTACCTATCGTTCTGCACGAAACCATGCCTCTCGATTTCGTCGGCGGGTATCGGAAAAACGTACCTAGGGTCCCCGGGCTCAAGCACGAGCCTTTCCCCGTCCAGCACCCTTGTGAGCGTCCTTTTGTACCGGTCATCACGGTTCAGCCTCTTCAGATCACCCAGGCGCAGGCCCCGTGCGAGCAACTGTTTCCTTCTCTCCTGCAGCACCTTCGAAACAGCATCCCCGTCCCCCGCCCAGGTCAGCTCGCGGTAATCCCCTTTGGCGAACCTGGTCCTTCGCAGGCTGTTGAGCACCTCTATGGCCCGTTCTCCGCTTCCCGTGCGCGCCAGGCACTCGGCCTTGATCAAAAGGAGCTCGTCGAGCGCCAGCCCGCTGAAAAAGGCATTGGTATGGATGCTGGAGTAACTGCCACGGAAAACCACTCGGCTGCTGTTGTCAAGTTTCCGGAAGTAAATCACCCTGCGGAGATCCCCCTTTTCATATTCCCCATACAGCGAGGTATCGACCGTTCCAGTTAAGCCCAGAGTCGGGAATCGGTAATTGGTGGCGACCGAATAATAGGCGATCTCCGGATTTCCCTTGGGCAGGGCGGCCGGAAAAAGGTTCCGGGTGGGACTGGTCGTGTCGATCTGGGAATAGTCCAGCAGCGAGAGTTGGGGAATCGCCCGTTCGGCACATCCCAGGGCCCGAGGGTAATCGCTCATGCTCAGGTAGACCCTGGCCAAAAGGGCCCTGGCAGACACCTTCGATGGCCTGCTCAGGTTCTCCACCTCCTCGGGCAGGAGCTGCTCGGCAAGCACAAGGTCCGAAACGATCCTTTCATAGGTGGCCTTCAGATCCGGCCTGGAAAGGGGCTCGTGGATATTGCCGGTCAGCTTGAGCGGAATCCCCGGATCGCCGTCATTCACCGAGGGGAGGTAGTTTTCCGAGAACACCTGCGCAAGGTTGAAAAAGGCATAGCTCCGATGGAAAAGCGCGGTACCCTCAAGGTGGTCCTTCCTGAGCTCCGATAAACCATCGGTCTCCCGGATCTCCTTGAGGACCTCCAGGGCCGTGTTGGCGTAGAACACCTGCAGATAGGGTAAGGACCAGTCCAGGTTGGAGATCGTGCCCTCATAGAAATCCTGTGCCCAGGTGTAGCTGTTGCGCTCATTGACCGCAAGGGTCGAAAGGACACCCCGGTCGGTGAAGAACTCATCGGATGCAATGGTCGGAAGGCCCGCTGTTGTTCCGAACACCTGGACGTTGTTGTCCAGGAGCAACTGGACATCGTCCAGGGTCCGGGGGACCATCTGAGATTTGTCCTTCCTTGTTTCCAGGAACTCCTCGGCGCATGAACAGCACATTAGGGCCTGGAGCAGAACCAGCATACTGGCAACTGATATGTATATTTTTCTTTTCATGTTCAGAGATTAAAGGTCTAACTTCAGGCCGATCGAAAAACTCCTGAGGGGCCTGGAGAGCGGGTAATCCGGATCCAGATCACTGCCGGTCTTCTTCCAGACCATACCCACGTTGTCCACGTACAGGAAAAAAGCTGCCCTGCGGAACAGGGATTGGGCGGCCAAGGCATATTGCAGGCGGATGTCCTGGAGGCGCACATGGTCGCCTGGTTCCATCAGCACGCGGGCATACTGATAGAAGGTCACCTCGTTGAAATTGATGGCCTGGGGCATGGATGGCACCTGTGTGGTGCTTTCGTCCCCGGGGCGCTGCCACCTGGCGGCGAAATCGCCGTGGCCTCCCATCCCGCTCAGCACAGTGTTGTAATTCACCGAGGACCGGCGGAACCAATACCCCAGCCGGTAGGCAATCCCGATAGAGAGCGAAAGGTTCCCATATCCGAATTCCTGCCGAAGGGACCCGGAGAGCGAAGGCCTGGAGGATCCCAGGTAGATCAGGTCCTCCATGGATGTGGTCTGGACTATTGCCGCATAGTCCCTGGTCTTCTCCCCTTCAAGCAGCCCCAGAGGCCTACCGTCCTGGGGGTCGAGCCCTGCCCAGGGCAGTGCATACATTGCCGTCAGCGGCCGGCCCACCACCGGATAGTTCCCAGCATAGCCTCCAGATAGCAGGTTCAGCACCGTAGGCTCGACCTTGTAGGAGGTCACCCTGTCCCGAATGTGGGAGAGCAGCAGCACGGACCGTAGGCCCACCGGCCCGATCTCATAGCTACCGTCCAGAAGGAGGTCGATGCCGGAGGTCTGGGTACTGCCGGTATTGCCATAGAACCTTATTATTCCCGAGGAGGCTGGGAAGGGTGCGTTCCCAATAAGATCCGTTCCGACCTTCCTGTAGAGGTCCAGGTTGACCACCACCCTGTTTTCCAGCAGCCCCAGGTCCAGACCGACATTGGCGACATGTACCCGCTCCCACCTAAGCTCGGGGTTGGCCGGGTTGACGATATAGGCGTAGCGCAGGCCCGAGGAACTGCTTATGCTGGGATTCAGCCTTGAGGTGGTATAGGCCGAAAGGCTGTTGTCGAGGTTTCCAGTCAGGCCGTAGCTCGCCCTGATCTTCAGAATCTGGAAACTTTCTGCCAGCGGGAGCATAAATCTTTCCTTATGCAGGTTCCAGCCCGCAGATACGGAGAACAGGGGTACGCCCTTCTGGTTGCTCTCAACACCGAAGATATTGCTCCGGTCCAAGCGCAGGCTCCCGCCCAGGATATACCGGCCCGAATACAGGTAATTCAGGGATGAATAATAGGAAAGGAACCTGTCGGTGAGGTCACGGGAGGAATTCTGGTAGGGAATTCTCTGGCTGGAATTCGGGTTGCTGTACAAGCGGTAGGCAGACATGTAGTCGACCGGTAGGCTCGATTCGTGCTGGGCATCGTAACCGTAGAGCCTGTACTGGGTCCACAGCGAATGGGAGTTGGATATCTCTGCCCCGGCGATCGCCTTGAGCGAACCGCTATCCCATTGCCTGTCGTACTGGAGCTGCAGGCGTCCGTTGTGCCCATTGCCGTCCTCACCCGTTCGGTCCATGATGCCGCCCAGCGGGATGGCTCGCTCTACCTTCCCGCCGGCGATACTGCTGTAGTTGTTTACCAGGTTGCGGGCCATGTAGCTCTGTGGTCCATAGTGCGTACTTCCTCCCATGGACCGGCCTACGTACCGGTAGTTCAGGCCCATGCTGAGGTGGCGGTCGATCTTGAAATTGGCCTGGAACCCCAGGCGCAGCTGCCGGTCCTTCTGCAGGCTCTCGATATTACCCGGCTCCAACAGGGGCCTGTAGCCCCAGTCCAGCATCCCATCCCCTTCTGCCCTGTCCGTGAACTCCCTGCGGTAATCTCTGCCGATCACGCTCGGGGAACCATCGGGGTCCAGCAGGCTGGCATAGGGGTAGATGGGCGCATTCCCGAACTTCAGGTCCGTTGTCACCCGATTGGGGCTGCTGGTTGCGGTTGAAGAATAGCTCAGGAAGGGCTCCAGCTGCAAGCGGCCCTTCCACAGGCTGAAACTCTGGTTCAGCGAAAGGGTCAGCCGCTGCAGGCCGTTCTCTACCAGTTCACCGGCCTGCCTATCGTAGCCCAATGAAACCATGGTTGAGGAAACAGCCGTGCCGGTCCTTAATGACCCGTGGTACCGCTGGCTCCAGGAAGGCCTGTACACCAACCTACTAAGGTCCGCATAGATATCCCCTTTCTCCAGGTTAGCGATACCTTCCTGCAGCTCATGGGAGGAAACCTTGCCGTCGCGGTGCGCGATCAGCAGTTCAACTGCCGGGGAGATCGGGGCATGGTTGATGGAAGACTCCGCACTCCTGTAGAACCCCTTCTCGAAGAGCATCCTCTCCACCCCGATGTAGTCTCTGCTGCTCATCTTGGGAATATAGTTCAGGTCAGGACGCCCAGACCAACCGTAATTTATGCCGAAATCGACGACTGGGCGCCCCTCCCTGGATCCCTTCTTGGTGGTTATGACTATCACTCCGTTCCCTGCCCTTGCTCCCCATATGGCTGCAGCAGCGGCATCCTTTAGCACCGTGATGGATTCCACGTCCTCGGGACTGATCTGCTGGATATCGCCCTCGTAGGGAAAGTTGTCCAGTACGATCAGCGGTTCTGCGTTGGCGAACATCGTACTCTGTCCTCGGATCGAGATACTCCTTCCCTGCTGCTTCAGGGTGGTGTTCTTGTTGAAGACCAGCCCGGGCACCATATCGCGCATCCTGTCCAGAAGGTTCATCCCTGGATTTCGCTCCAGTTCCCCCTGGGAGATGAAGGAAACGGATCCGGCAAGGTCCTTCTGATTCAATGCCTGGTAGCCCGAATGCACGACCACATCCTCGATCCTGTTGACATGCGGCCGCAGGAAGATGTCGCGTGGGCCCGAGATGCTGATGGGGACAACGAGCATTTCGCTTGAATATCCCATCCTTGAAAAGGTGACCGTATCTCCAACAGAGGCCGAGATGGCGTAGCGACCATCTCCATCGGTTGCGGCCTCTGAGCCCTGCCACCTGATCGATACCAGCGAGAGCGGCGAGGATGAACCGGTCTCCCGGACCGTCCCTGCGATATCTATTTTTGGCCTCTGGGCAATTGCCGGCTGTACAAAATAGACAAGAATTGCCAGCAAGGCCCATCGGAAGAGTTTATCTTTCGCTTTCATGCCTGGATTCTTTTATAACCAACATTTCGATTTTCTTCGATTCCTTGAAAAACTGCAGTCCATATTTCGCCAGTATGCTGTTTAACTGGCCCATATCGGACAGGCTGCCATGGATCTCAAGATCAAGGGGGTGGACATATCCGGATTCATCGATGATCGGATAGGGACTGTGCTGCATGAACAGAATGCTCAAGCGGTCCACTAGCTGCCTGAGTGGCGCATGTTTCATCGAGAGTCCATATACGTCCTGCTTGACCTCCATCTTACCAGAAGATGACCTGTATTTCAGGAGCTCCCGGGGATCTGTGACCTTCAGGACATAGCACTCTACATCACGTTGTTCCACGCCAGCCTTATATTGGGGGAACAGCCTGTCGAGGTCCTCCTGCATGAGCCTGTAGAAACTGCCCGCGAGTTTCCCGGGAACCATCAGCTCATAGCAGAATGCGTTTCCCGATCGCATCCATTCCAGGGCTGCATCTCCCGTCTTTCCGCCGGAGACCAACCTTGAGCTGTCTGCAACCTCCAGTATTTTGCGGTTCAGGGGATAGAACGTGGTCCTACCTTCGCCATATGCGAACTGATAGAAATTCGGAAGGCTCATGTTCAGTATCGCCAGTCGCCTCCCTCCGTCCTGCGTATTGGCGATGTAGCCCTTTCCGCTGCCCAGGGAGGGGTTGTACCCTCCCAGGACGGATCTGTAGGAAATGAATTCCTGCCCACCTCCGTTGCCGTCGATGTACAGCAGCCTGTCCTTGTCGTACTTGTGTTCCGCCGAAACCTCGGGTCTCTTAAAGGCGATCTGGCCCCATTTGCCTTCCAGCATCATCTCGATCTTTTCCTCGGTGATCTCATTGCCAAAAACGGCACCTTTGTATACCCCGTCGTAGATGATGGCGGCATGGGGCATGGCCATGTACTTGAAAATCTGATGAAAATCGTGCTTCCCGTAAGCAGTCCATACCTTTTGTGGCAGCTTCTCTTGCTGCTCTACCCGTTCCAGAAAAGGCGAAACAAGGTCTTTGGGCTGGTCGGTGAGCATGATCACTTCCAGGTCCTTTTCAAATTTTTTCTTCAACGCTACGTTTTTGGGGATCATGGCCACGCACGGGGAGCACCATGTTGCCCAAAAGTCCAGGATGATCAGTTTCTTGCCCCTGAAATCGTTGAGGCTCACCCTGTCTTTCCCCTGGGGATGCCTTACCACGTTCAGCGGCACTTCCCACATGGATTCCGGGAGCCTCTGGCCCGCCTGAATCGGAATAATCTCGTTGGGCCCATCGCCCCCACTCTCGTGGGGATCTTGGGCTACTACTAACTGATTATTAAACAAACTGAAACATAAGGTCAGCAAAATCGCTTTCGCAATCTCTTTCCAAGAAGTGGAGGAACAAGCAAACGGATCGCAGGGCCGGATCTTGGTCGTAATCGTCTTACTAAATCTTTTTTGGTTTAAATTCAACATTGGTTATTTGGTTACGTGAAGCTCCAGGCCTTTGTGCGAGCACTGGAAAAATTCTCCACAGGTTTGTATCTTGTGGCAAAAGGCATTCATTTTTTTGGAATGAAAAACTTTAAAATGAATTGCTTTTTGTCACATTGAACAATAACCAGTCTTCTTCCAGATCGAATTGACCTGAAAACTGTTTCCGACACACTTGACAGAATGAAAAAATTAGCCTAGATTTAGATTGTCGAGAAATAAATCATGATGCTGAAATTAACTTTCTGCAAAGTTGCCCTTGGCACTTGTTTTAAGAAGGAGACTGGGGGAACAGGAATACTTGAGGGATTGGCCTGAAATTTTGATTCAAAGGGTCCTTTTGCATCCTGCTATATTGACCGAAGGTTATTCTGGCGAACAGAATATGTTCTTGTAAAGAATCGTTTCGGAAAACCATGAACTTTGCTCCTGGAGCAGGGTTTTTGGTATTTTGGTTTGCACATTCATAATCATAACAGTTTATGTGGTTAATTGAACAAACCAAAAAGCAGAAGGCAGGGTTTCCGTTTTCAACTGAAGATCCAGGGAGTAGCACCCTCAACGCAGTATTCAACAGGCCCTGCCTAAAGCTTGTGCTAAAATACACAAATTCTTTAGACGTGGGTTAAACCTGTTGCCTCGCGTTGAATTTTAAAGTTGCTACTCTTTGGATTCAGAGGCTTGTTCAACTCACAATCTATTTATAATAGATTCAGTTATCAATTTAATTCTTCAATCCTTGATTGATTTCATCAAATATACAAACTAAGTAATAACTAAGCAAACATTTTTATATTTTTTTATGCCAAAATCATATTTTGAACTTGAAATCATTAAAAGAACTGTGGAAATAAGAGGAAAGAAATATACACAAAGAGATATAGCAGGCTATTTAAAAGTGTCTGCTGGATATATAGGACAGGTAGAATCTAAAAATTCCTCAAGTATGTATACATATAATCAATTAAACGAATTAGCTAAATTTCTTGAATGTAGCCCTCAAGATTTTTTTCCATTACTTCCTATATAATTATCTGAATTTATCTTGGACAACTTATGTTTTATCATAAAATTTGGATGTAGCCTTTATTCAAAAAAAGTTACCAATAATTTTCAAATGGTTAAATTCTAGCATAACAATTTTATATTTTGCAATTAGTAAATAGCGACTAATCTAATAAAATGGTAAACACAACTGCATTTCGCACCAATTAGAATTATTAAATTAGTTTATTAAAAAGATAAACTTACCTATTTTATATTCTTAGTTATTGATTTGTTTATCCAATTGCTCAAATACCGAATTCTGTGAGATATATTCCGGCACGATTTCCTTGATCAACTCTACCAATACCATTGGGTTATGGTTGGCGCCTTGGTTGGCTACCTGAGCACATAGGTGTTCAATACGTTGTTTGTTGACATCCAGTTCTTCGGTCCTTACCCTGGCGATCATAATTTTCTGATGATGCGTTTTGGTCGTGTTTTCATTGTCCGCAAGCAGCTCCTCATAGATCTTTTCACCCGGACGCAGGCCAGTCACTTCAATACCGATGTCTTCAGGATAATTATAGCCTTTCAGGCGGATCATACGTATCGCAAGATCCATAATCTTCACAGGCTGTCCCATGTCGAACACATAAATCTCACCGCCCTGACCCATCACCGCAGCCTCTTGTACCAATTGGCAGGCCTCCGGAATGGTCATAAAATAGCGTGTAATATTTTCATGTGTTACTGTCAGCGGACCGCCACGTTTCAGCTGCTTCTCAAATAATGGAATAACCGAACCGTTTGAACCCAGAACGTTACCAAACCTTGTCACAATATAATTAGTCTTGCTCTGTCCGTTCAGTGCAGAGACATAGATCTCAGCAGCTCTCTTCGTAGCCCCCATAACATTTGTAGGGTTCACCGCCTTATCCGTAGACACCATCACGAATTTCTCAACCCCATATTTATCAGCCATGTCGGCAAGGTTCTTCGAACCCCAAACATTCGTCAAAATAGACTCATATGGATTCTGTTCCATCAAAGGAACATGCTTATAGGCAGCTGCATGGAATACGATCTGTGGTCTATAATGCTCAAAGACAGATTCCATAAACTGACGGTCGCGCACATTGCCGACCATAAATAAAGTATCTTTATGGCAATTGGCCATTAACTCCTGTTGTATATCATAGAGTGCAGATTCAGCCTGATCTATAACGATCAGCTTATCAAAATCCGTAAAGCTGATCTGACGGACCAGCTCCGAGCCAATGGATCCCGCTCCGCCCGTAACCAAGATAACCCGGTCACGCATCATTTCATGCACAACAGGATTCTCCAGCTTAATGGCTTCCCTGCCCAATAGATCATCGATCTTCAAGGTACGCAATTGTCGGGTAGCTACCTTGCCACTCATCAACCTCGCCGATGTAGGCATGATTTTCAGCTTTACAGGCAATGGTTCTATTTGAGAAGAAATACGTGAAACCCGATCCTTGTTGTTGTCATCCAATGCAATAATGATACTGTCTACCTTCAGTTTCTCAACGAATTCTTTTGTCAGGCGATCCATGCTGATAATCTTATAGCCATTGATCATTTTCCCGATTCTGTTGGGATTATCATCCGCAAATGCCACAACCTTTACTTTTCTACGTGTATCGTTACGGAGTAGGTTCAAGGTGGTGGTTCCCATATTGCCTGCACCAAAGATCAGCACATTCTCCACCTCACGACCACTAAAGAAAAAGCTTTCATAGATGGTTCGGTAAAATATCCTTGCCGCCACGAGACAAACCGTTGTAAAGAATGCATGGGTAAACAAAACGGCATATGAAGGACGTAGATATTCACTGATTTCAGCCGTACGCTCATAATTGAACCGTATAACCGTAGAAACCAACATCAGGACTGCCCAAGCCGCAAATACAGCCTTGAACATCCCCCAAGCATCCCGAAAACCAGTCTGCCTTACAATGCCGCGATATGTCTTGAAATATAAAAAGGACAAGTAATAAACCCCAGCAATCAATATGGACTTCTTGACCATCAATTCGACTGCAAATCTTCCCTTGAAACTATTAATCACAAAATTCGATAAGTAATAGCAAAAAATCACTATCATCATATCTATCAGCAAGATAACCCACCTAGGGCTGTCTTTCTTGAAATACTTTCTCAGTCCAACTATGTCCATTAACTACTAATATTTTCCTTTAAAATTAAAGCCAAACCTATTTTGGGAGTAGGTCTGTGTGTCGTGTATCAGAGTAAACAGCTACAAAGTTAGTGCCACAAGATGTCGTAAAATTACTATCAATTGTCTTTTAGCAAGTTATGGTTAAATTCGTTAGTGTACTCTGCTTAGATTGATTAAATCTTTAACAAAGATAGAAATATAAACTACGCGAAACAATGTAATCAATAATTTAACAAGAACTTAATTTCATCCACATGAGATAATAAAAATGGGAGGTCTACACCTCCCATCTTCTTACTCTACGACTTCTTCTTTGATATCTGACAGGAATTCACTGTCGGAACATCTCCGTGATTACTCATTGTACACAAAGGCCCAAGCAATTAAATTCTTCCGGTCTGAGCTTGATGTCAAACTCAGTTCCATCATCAGGTCCTTGCGCTGAACTGCCCCATACAGCCAGACCAACTCCCTTTCCTTGTCCATCAGCAGCACGATGACCTGATCGGTATCGTCAGAATTGAACAGGTTCCGGTCATTGCTCCAGCTCACCTTGATCTTTCCCACCGCTGTACTTGCCCAATTGAGGTCATGCAGCCGCAATAAAGGTCCCTTACTGATCTCCACCTTACTGTGATCGATCCTGAAATTGGGATACTCTCCCACGATCACATCATTCAGGACATGCCCAAAAGATTCTGAGTACACCGTTGTCCTGGTAAACCTGACCCCAATATGCCCAACCTCAAATGCCTGCTTCACCATCTTCATAAAATCCAGACCTACCCTGAACTTATGCCTTTGCAGCATCTGCTTCTCCGAGGGCTCCCGCTTGACACGTCGAGGCCGCGTGCGGATATAGTCTATATCCCGCCATGATGCACCAACAACATTTCCTACTGTTCCCTGGAAGCCACCCAAGACTCCCTTGCCAATTCTAGCCATAATATTATCAATTTAAATTTTCCGCAGAACTCAACCATTGAGTCCTATCTGACAACCAAACTCCAAATTCCAACAGCCAAAAACAACATTTGACACGGAATGAGACTAATTGAAACCAATTGATTCTCAATGACACCAATTGACACAGAATGCATCAAGCCGAACCCGGACTATAGCTCAAGATGGTTGGTGGAGACATCAACCATGGCGTTTAAGCCGGTCGCAGCGTTGGTTGCCCTTCGGCTCGGTCCCAGAGCGGAGCCGAAGGGCCCGAGCCGAAGCCGGTCGTTGAGCGTAGCCGAAGCGCAGGCTTAAAAAAACGGATAGAAACAGTGGGAGACCATAGCCATGTTTTCAGCGGAAGGTGGAGACACCTATCATGGCAACAAACCCCATCGGGCAATGTCATTAAGTTAAGGATTTTATCATGCCGGTTTGTAGTTTGTGTAGGTCCTGTGCTTGCACTTTTTATTCGAGGTCTTAAGCTGCCTTGGGAACGATCTTCCCTTTCGAATGGGCAATGTGTCCTTGAGGAAATAGGCCGTGAGCTCCCTGAGGATTTCCCTTTCCCTGTTTTTGAAAAAGATGGCTATCAGGTTTTCCTTTAATTTTCCGAAGGATTTGTTCCCGTTGACCTTTTGGGGGTACTTTTTCGTGGATGTATCGCGGTCGAGCTGGACCTGGGC
>NZ_PEBA01000021.1:0-32298 GCF_002734235.1 Sphingobacterium sp. 1.A.5 | reverse complement strand
GAAACCTTCCAGTTCGACAGAGAGGGTCCGCTTGCACATCTTGGCGATCAGCAGGACCAATCTCTCGAAATTGAGCTTCCGGTCCCGGGTGAAATGGGTTTTGGAATTCCTGAAAAGATTGAGCAGCAGAGGGTCTGTTAAACAGATAGAAATAAAATTTTTTAGGTCTGAGACGATTTTAAGTGCTATTTTTACATCGGCCATAAACGCGGTTGTTTAGATTTGTTTAGTAGTGAATTCAAAATTAAACATTTACGTGATTTATGGCCTTCTTTTTTTCTTAACTTAATGACATTGCCTAGCGGGGTTGCACGGGTTATAATAACATTATTCTAGAATAGTTACACCCTTAACAGGGTTGGTTTTGTTGTGATAATCACATGCTTATGGCTTCGCCCTATCGCCCTGATATTGGTTTGTACAATTACCAAGGTCTAATGTCTAATGTCTAATGTCTAATGTCTTATGTCTTATGTCTATTTTTTTCCATCTTTTAGTGAATTATATATTTTAAATAATTAAATTTAACTCTGATTTAGGTGAAACCACTTTAATTGATGATATTTTAACAATGTTTTCACTCTCAGTTTGACTATTTCCGTGCTTTTTTGCTGTGGAAATAAAATGCCCTAGGGTTTTATAATTTAATTAATTTACAAATAAAAATCCTACTTTTTTAAATAGTTACTTTCTTGTCTAAAGGACAAATAGTATATTTATAGTAGATGGTATAACACCATATTTGATTGATCCTAAATCAATCCAGTGAATTTAAGAAATTAGTTTATGCGAAGAATAAAGTTAGGGATAATAGATGATAGCATCTTTTGTCGAAATTTAACTAAGCTACAGCTTTTGAACTTTAACAAGGTGCGGTTTGACTTCGTCCTTGAAGCTGAGTCTATTGCCGACTTTCAAACAAAAGCTGAAAAAACTGCTGTACCCGAGGTAATCCTGTTGGATGTTATGATGCCAGGAATAGATGGAGTATCTGGAATTCCTATAATTAAGCAAAAATTTCCCAATACGCATATAATTATGCTTTCGGATACTATCAATCCCGCCATTATCAGAAATAGTATATTGGGCGGTGCATATGCATTCGTTAATAAAGGTACTAAAACCTGTGAGTTGGTAGATATAATTAACGATGTGCTAACCGGCTCATGCTATGCATGCCCTGAATTGACTAAATCACTTTTCTTCGGTATTCAAAAACCACCACAGGATAGAAGAAAGCTGTCCAAAAGAGAACTCCATATCGTTCATCGGATGTTGGAAGGATTAAGTCTCCAGAAAATCGCCATGTCTTACAAGATCTCTATCGAAAGATTATGGGTCCTTATAAACCGAATAATTGTAAAATTAAATATCAACTATAAACATCCATTTATTGGTTAATTTGATGGTTTAACCTAAATTTCCCGCCCAAGTATTATACTTGTTAAAATTCCCTTGATATTATCCTAATATTAGTATAATAACATTATTACACTATCTTATCCGTATTTTTCCTATTTTTCAGCTTAATTAAACTTAAATAATTTAAGCGTCTGCAACCTGAAAAATGAAAAGAAAATCTATAATTGTTTTATTGATAATAGTCCTAGTGGTCGGAGGAATGATCTTTTACAGGATCACTACGAACAAAGAAAAAGCCGCTGCACAGAATGGGCGTCCTGCTGGTCGTTCTGAAATGAAAGTCTATGGTCAGGTAGTCCAGGGGCAGCCATTTTCAGACTATCTAACTCTTTCGGGTTCCATTGAAGCTGATGAGCAGATAGAAATTCATACTGAGGTCTCTGGGATTGTCGAATCAATAAATTTTTCTGAAGGTGGACGTGTAAGCCAAGGTCAACCACTGTTGCGAATAAACGATGCCGAATTGCAAGCTCAACTAGCACAGGCACAAACTAGGAATAACCTAGCTGCAGAAAATGAAAGAAGAGCAAAACTCCTATTAGAAAAGGAAGCGATCTCTCAAGAGGAATATGACATCGCTAGTGCAGATTTTAGAACAGCAGAGTCACAGATCCAATTGATCAAAGCACAATTGAGTAAAACCGTCATCCGAGCACCTTTTTCAGGAAGAATAGGTCTTAGAAATATATCTAAAGGCAGCTATGTTACTCCAGCGACAGTTATCGCCCAGTTGGTAAACACAAATAGATTGAAAGTTTCTTTTTCAATACCTGAAAAATATGCCAATCGGGTAAAAGTTAACAATCAAGTAAAATTTAACGTTCAAGGTGTCCAAGGAGAATTTACAGCGAAAATCTATGCCACTGAACCTGCTGTTGAAGCAAATACAAGAACATTATTGGTGAAAGCCATTACAACAAATAATTCTGATAATATAATTCCTGGAACGTTTGCGAACATTATTTTTCCATTGGAAACTTTGGAAAATGGACTGTTGGTCCCTGCTGAAGCGTTGATCCCTGTACAGAACGGAAAAAAACTTTTTGTCATGAAAAATGGTTCTGCAAATGAGGTCATGGTCGAAACTGGTGCCAGAACAGATGAGGATGTCTTGATAACATCAGGTATCCAAGCTGGTGATACCGTTCTGACCTCCGGAGTTATGTCGTTGAGAAATGGTTCCAAAGTAAATGTTACTCTTCAATAATCTGAGAGAATGAGTTTATCAACCTTAAGTATAAAACGACCTGTACTGACTATTGTCATGAACCTGATCCTAATCTTATTTGGGATCATTGGTTATACATTTTTGGGAATCAGGGAATTCCCATCCATTGACCCGGCACAGATATCAGTGCGAACTAACTATGCCGGTGCAAACGCTGATATTATTGAATCTCAGATTACCGAACCTTTGGAGAAATCCATCAACTCCATCGATGGAATCCGGAATATTTCTTCATCCTCCAACCAAGGGTCAAGTAACATTACTATTGAGTTCAATTTAGGAAAAAACCTCGAAGAGGCTGCCAACGATGTTCGGGACAAAGTATCCCAAGCATTGCGAAGCTTACCTCAAGATATTGACGCCCCTCCAGTAGTTTCTAAATCTGACGCAGATTCAGAACCTATTATCACCATGACCATGCAAAGTGCCACCAAAAATGTATTGGAACTTTCGGACTATGCAGAGAACGTCATAGCACAAAGATTGCAGACCATTCCAGGTGTGAGTTCTGTGCAAATTTGGGGACAGCGAAAATATGCCATGAGGCTATGGATTGACCCCAATAAACTTGCATCTTATGGATTGACCGTTCTGGATGTCAGAAATGCACTCACTACGCAAAATGTTGAACTGCCATCAGGGAAATTAACAGGAGCAAATACCGAACTAGCGATCAAAACTATCGGTAATTTGGCCAATGAAGAAGAATTCAGCAATATTATCATCCGTTCAGATAATAATAGAATAGTCAGATTTTCTGATGTCGGTAAAGCAGCCCTGGAAGCAGAGAACTTTGAAACTAAGATGTCAGACTCAGGATATCCCATGGTGAGCTTGGCTATTATTCCGCAGCCAGGAACAAATTACCTCGAAATAGCAGACCATTTTTATAAAGAATACGATAAACTTCAAAATGAACTCCCCGAAGGATTTGAATTAAATATCGCCATTGATAACACCCTTTTCGTAAAAAGAGCCGTACTTGAAGTAGTAGAAACATTGTTGATTGCCATTGTCTTGGTAGTCCTCATTATCTATCTGTTCTTCAGAAATTGGTCTATTGCCTTCAGACCGCTGATCGATATCCCAGTATCCTTGATTGCCACATTCTTTATTATGTATCTCTGTGGATTTTCAATCAATGTATTGACTTTATTGGCTATCGTTTTGGCAACAGGGTTGGTAGTGGATGATGGTATCGTAGTAACGGAAAATATATTCAAGAAAGTGGAAGAAGGGATGCCTCCTATTCAAGCTGCTATTAAGGGATCGAATGAAATCTTTTTCGCTGTTATTTCCATATCCATCACTTTGGCTGCAGTATTCTTGCCCGTGATATTCTTAGAAGGCTTTGTTGGACGACTCTTCCGAGAATTCGGAGTCGTCATCGGGGCAGCAGTTTTAATCTCTGCATTCGTGTCATTGACCTTAACACCAATGCTGAACGCATATTTAATGAAAGGTGGAGAACAGAAGAAATCCAAATTCTACATGCGGACAGAACGCTATTTTGAAATGATGAATGAAGAATATTCAAGTTCATTAAAAGGGTTTCTGAAGTTCAAATGGTTGAGCTTTGCTACTATTATTGGATGTTTTGCCTTAATCTTCTTTTTTTATCAGCTATTGCCCAAAGAAACTGCTCCTTATGATGACCGCAGTTATATCAGCTTGCGTGCAACAGCACCTGAGGGTGTGTCCTATGATTACATGGATCGTTTCATGACTGACCTAACTATGTTAATCAATGACTCTGTTCCTGAGAAAAAAGTAAGCTTGGTAATTACATCTCCAGGATTTGGATCTGCGTCCTCTAATTCAGGTTTTGTTCGTTTAGGATTAGTACAACCTGATGAAAGGGAAAGAACTCAACAAGAAATTTCAGATGATCTCTCAAGGCTGACGCGTGGATATTCTGAAGGAAGGGTATCGGTTTCACAACAACCTACCATCTCGGTAAATAGAAGAGGAGGTCTTCCTATTCAGTATATTATTCAAGCACCAAATTTTCAGAAACTGGAAGAAAAGATTCCATTGTTCATGGATGAGCTTTCCAATGATCCAACTTTTTCAATTACAGATGTTAACTTGAAGTTCAATAAACCTGAGGTATATGTGAGCATTGATAGGGAAAAAGCGCAATCCTTGGGTGTTTCGGTTCTGGATGTTGCCCAAACATTGCAGATGTCACTTTCGGGACAGCGTTTCGGATATTTTATGATGAATGGAAAGCAGTACCAAGTAATGGGTCAGTTTGATAGAAAAGATAGATCGACACCTATGGATTTGGCATCTATCTTCGTCAAAAATAATCAAGGCCAATTGATACAGCTCGACAACATCGTTGAGATTGAAGAACGAAGCAGTCCTCCCCAATTGTTCCATAACAACAGGTATATGGCTGCAACCGTATCTGCAGGTCTAGCACCTGGAAAAAGTATGGGCGATGGAATCGAAGCGATGGAAAGGGTGAAAGCCAAAGTCCTTGATGAAACATTTACAACAGACCTAGGTGGTGAATCTCGAGATTTTGTCGAAAGTGGATCGAATACAATGTTTGCATTCGGATTGGCAGTTTTACTGATTTTCTTGATCCTAGCCGCACAGTTTGAAAGTTTTATCGATCCTATCATAATTATTATTACAGTGCCAATGGCTGTTGCTGGGGCCATGTTCTCCTTGTGGTTATTTGGACAGTCATGGAATATATTTTCTCAGATTGGAACAATTATGCTGATCGGTCTGGTAACCAAGAACGGTATTTTGATCGTAGAATTCGCCAATCAGTTGAGGGAGGAGGGGTACTCTAAGTATGATGCTGTAGTTACTGCATCGGTGGCTCGGTTAAGACCAATTCTAATGACCTCCTTGGCAATTGCTTTAGGGGCACTCCCAATTGCATTATCCCTAGGAGCAGCATCGACTAGCAGAATTGGTATGGGTGTGGTTATAGTGGGAGGGACCATCTTTGCCTTAATATTAACCTTATTTGTAATTCCTGCTTTTTACCTGATGATGTCCAGAAAAAAGAACCTGCATCCAGAATTGGCAGAAATGAAAATGCTTGAAGAAATTGAAGAATAAAATGAAGAAAATAGCAGCGCTATTAATATTGGTGCTGAGCACAGGCTCTATACTGAACGCGCAAGGATTATTGACCGTAAAGGATGCTGTTCAGATAGCTTTGGAAAATAATTTTGAAATCAAACTGTCACAGAATGACCTGAGGATAGCTCAGGAAAATACCACCTATGGCAATGCAGGTATGCTACCCAATGTCACTGGAAATTTTACCCAGAACAATAGTGTCATGAACTCTTCGCAAGTACAGGCAAGTGGAGAAAAACGATCACTGAGCAATGCAAAAAACAATAACATGAATTATGGCGTAAGCATCGGGTGGACCATATTTGACGGATTTGCCATGTTTTCACGTTATGAACAATTGAAAGAGCTTGAAAAACAAGGGGAATTCGAACTGAAAAAAACAATTCTTGCCAAAGTATCGGACGTCATATCAACCTATTATACCATAGTTGAACAGCAGAACCTATTAAATGCCATCGACTCCAATATACTGATATCGAATGAACGCTTGAGAACAGCAGAAAATAGATTTATGATCGGTAAAGCGTCTCGATTAGAGGTATTGAACGTTCAGGTGAACCTAAATGAGGACGAATCAAACCGTCTACGTCAATTTAATGTTGTCCAAAACTTGAAAGTAACCTTAAACAGTTTGATGGCAAGAGATCTTTCTATTGAATTCGATGTAGAAAGAGAAGTCGATTATGACGACTCTTTGATATATGATGAATTGTTGCAAAAAGCAAAGCAATATAATCCAGATTTGCAGATTATCGCCATCAATAAAAGAATGGCTGAATTGGAAGTCAAAAGGGTTAAAGGAAATCGATACCCCGTTATTCGATTGAACACAGGATACAATTTCTCTGAATCAGAGTCAAGTTTAGGATTCGTCTCAAGTTCGAATTCCAGAGGATTAAACTATGGCGTAACAGCTTCTATCAATATTTTCGACGGCTTTAACCAAAGGAGGAATGAGCGCATCGCAAAAATCCAATTGGAGAATTCAGGACTGATGATTGACCAACAAAATTTGTTGATTCAGACAGCCATGTCAACAGCCTATCAAACCTACCAAACAAACTTGTCCTTGGCTAGACTAGAGGAAAACAATGCTGACATTGCAAGACAAAACCTGAGCATTACTATGGAAAAATATAAGATAGGTACTATCTCGGCAGTAGAGTTTAGGGATGCTCAAGAGAACTTCATCAATGCAATTTCAAGATTCAACTCCTCCAGGTTGCAAGCAAAATTATCGGAATTGGAATTAAAGGAAATGATAGGTAACATCAATTTATAAGGAATTGTATCTATATTTTGACGAAAAGCAAACGGTTGTGCAAATTGGACAAACGTTTGCGTGCCTAAATAGTTTTTGTTTTATCATAATTCATATTATTATTGTATTAGTGGTTTGATAATCAAGCCCCTCAACCAAATTATACCATTCGTTAATTTGTGATAAATCAAAATTTGACTGTTTAGTTTGTTTTAAAATAGGTGATTTATAGGGGGACAATGTCCCCCTTTATTTAGTAATTTAGTTTGATAATAAATTTATACTATGAATAACTCCCGTAGAGATTTTTTGAAAAAAGCTGGTTTGTTGTCCAGTGTTGCGATAACATTGCCATCTTTGCAAAATGAGGTGTTCGCGTCTTCTAACTTTAATATGTCAGGATTCGCCGCTCCAAAAATTGAAAAGGTCAAAGTGGCGATCATTGGACTAGGTATGCGTGGTCCAGGTGCTGTAGACCGCATTTCTTATATTGAGGGTGCAGAAATTGTTGCTCTTTGTGATAGACATGCTGACAGGGTGACAAAAGCTCAAACAATCTTAACCAAAAAAGGATTGAACGAAGCTAAAGCTTATTCTGGTGAAGATGGTTGGAAAACCATGCTTAAAAATGAAGACCTTGATCTAGTCTATATCTGTACTCCTTGGGAACTTCACGCTCCAATGGCTATTGAAGCCATGAAATCAGGTGCACACGCCGCAACTGAAGTGCCAATCGGTTTGACGATATCTGAAATCTGGGAAGTAGTGAAAACTTCTGAAGCAACCAAAAAACATTGTATGATGTTGGAAAACTGTTGCTATGATTTCTTCGAAATGTTGACATTGAACATGGTTCGCCAAGGATTGTTCGGTGAATTAGTACACGCTGAAGGTGCATATATCCATGACTTATTGAGCTTAAACTTCGATAAAAAAGGATATGATAATATGTGGAGATTACGTGAAAACATCAAGATGAACGGTAATCTTTACCCAACTCATGGTATCGGCCCGATCGCTCAATGTATGAACATCAATTGTGGTGACAAAATGAATCACTTAGTTGCCATGCAATCCAACGACTTCATGATGGCTGATAAAGCTAGAGAATTGGCTGCTACAGATGAATTCTTCAAAGAATTCGTAGGTAAAAAATACAGAGGTAACATGGATACAACCTTGATCAAAACTGAAAAAGGTAAAACATTAATGGTACAACATGATGTAACTTCTCCACGTCCTTACTCTCGTATCCATTTATTGAGTGGAACTAAAGGTTTTGCTCAGAAATATCCAAAAGAAGGAATCGCTTTCGGACACAGTTTTGTAAAACCAGAAGAATTACAAAAACTATATGATCAGTATACTCCGGACTTGGTGAAATTCATCGGTGAACAAGCTAAACAAGTAGGTGGTCACGGTGGTATGGACTTTATGATGGACTGGAGATTAATCGACTGTTTGCGCAATGGCTTACCTTTGGATCAAACAGTATACGATGGTGCTTCTTGGAGTGCAATCGTACCATTAAGTGTACAATCTGTTGCCAAAAATAGTAGAACAGTGGATATACCTGACTTTACTAGAGGTAACTGGAAAACAAATAAACCACATGACATGACCTTGAACGGCGGTGGAAATACTAAAATCCGTGCAAAAGTTGAGGCTAAAGATGTGCAATTAAACGTACAATAGTTAAAATCCAATATTTTCAACAAAGCCGCCATTTAATGGCGGCTTTTGTTATTTAATAATCCTTTCGGATTTATATCGACTATATCTCCTGATTTCCATTTTTGATTTACTCTGTTATCTTTGTATAAGTGATTTTCTAAACCTGATTCGATGAACATCTTTAAATCAATACCACTTTTCATTATAATATTTGTATCCTGCCAATCCGGAGCCAAGAACAAGGAAACAGTAAATTTTCCTGATTCTGCAGCGATGTGCTATACATCTGCAATTCCCTCCCGATTCTCCGCAATTCAAAAAGATTCGCTCGAAAAAAATATGATAGGGGAGGATAAAAGTGAAATGGTAATGATTGAAGGCGGTACTTTTGAAATGGGAAGCAACAGTTTTCAAGATGCTCAACCCATACATAAAGTTACCGTAAATTCATTTTATATGGACGCTCACGAAGTTACTAATGCGCAGTTCGAAGCATTTGTAAAAGCAACAGGATACATTACGGTTGCCGAAAGGCCATTGGACCCTAAGGATTTCCCCGGAGCTGACCCTTCTTTACTTGTTCCCGGATCAGCCGTATTTAAAGCCCCGAACCAGGTGCAAGGATTGCAGAATCACCTCCAATGGTGGGAATATGTGCCAGATGCAAATTGGCGCCAACCTGAAGGACCAAACAGCTCCATAAAGGGAAGAGAAAACCATCCAGTCACGCAGCTCGCATACCAAGATGCTGAAGCATACGCAAAATGGGCCGGTAAAAGACTCCCAACTGAAGCCGAATGGGAATATGCCGCCAAAGCAGGGAAACACCAACAAGAAACATACTATTGGGGATCCGAAAAATTGGAAAATGGAAAATGGCTAGCAAATATCTATCAAGGTGAGTTTCCAACAAAAAATTCCAAAGAAGATGGATTTGAAAATACAGCTCCGGTGAAGTCATTTCCCCCTAATGCATACGGACTTTACGATATGGAAGGCAATGTATGGGAATGGTGTTCTGATTATTACAGACCCGACTTCTACCAAAACAGTCCAAAAGAAAACCCCAAAGGCCCCGCTGATTCATATGACCCACAAGAACCCGGCACCATCAAAAGAGTTCAACGCGGAGGATCATTCTTATGCAACGACAATTATTGCGAAAGATACAAAGCCGGTAGCCGCGGCAAAGGAGAAATTAATTCCCCAACCAATAATGTGGGTTTTAGGTGTGTCAAGGACTTAAGCTAATTTTTGGATATGAGATATGAGATGTGTGATTTGAGATATTGAATTTATTAATCTTATGAACAACAAAAAACAAGAGCCAAAGTAAAACACTTTGGCTCTCGTTTTTATTTTTGAATCAGATTTTGAGATAATCGCCGCATGATTCTAACTATAATTCTTTGCGACGTCGTTTATCTCATATCTCACTTCTCACATCTCAAATCTCTATTGAGCATTCAAAAACATCGACTTCTTGCTATACAATTCTCTGAAGTGAGGATCGTTCAGGTCTTTGATAAAGCGGATGGCTTCACCTGTTGATTTCATCTCAGGGCCTAATTGTTTGTCAACCTCTGGGAATTTAGAGAATGAGAATACAGGCTCTTTAATTGCATATCCGTTCAGTTTGCGTTCAATAGTGAAATCTTTTAGTTTGTTTTCACCAAGCATTACTTTGGTAGCTATGTTGATGTAAGGAACATCGTATGCTTTAGCAATAAATGGAACAGTACGTGATGCACGTGGGTTAGCCTCGATTACATAAACGTTCTCATCCTTGATTGCAAATTGTATATTCAATAAGCCTCTTACATTAAGAGCTTTTGCCAATTTGATTGTGTACTCTTCCATTTTAGCCTGTACGTTGTCTGAAAGGCTGAATGGAGGTAATACCGCTGAAGAGTCCCCAGAGTGGATACCAGCAGGCTCAATGTGCTCCATCATACCGATGATATGAACATCTTCACCGTCGCAGATTGAATCTGACTCTGCCTCTTCGGCTCTGTCTAAGAAGTGGTCGATCAGAATATGGTTGCCTGGTAGGTTTTTCAATAAGTTTACTACTGCTTTTTCCAAATCTTCATCATTGATCACAATGCTCATCCCTTGTCCACCCAATACATATGAAGGACGAACCAATACAGGGTAACCAACTTCATTGGCTACTTTGATAGCTTCCTCAGCAGAAGTAGCAACACCGTATTTAGGGTATGGAATATCTAAATCTTTCAATAGGTCAGAGAAGCTTCCTCTATCTTCTGCCAAGTCCATGTTTGAGAAATTCGTTCCGATGATCTTAACACCTTCCGCTTCTAAGCGCTCAGCCATTTTCAAAGCTGTTTGACCACCTAATTGAACGATAACTCCTTCTGGTTTTTCAAGCTCGATGATTTCACGAACATGTTCCCAGAAAACAGGCTCAAAGTATAACTTGTCAGCCATATTAAAGTCTGTAGATACCGTTTCAGGGTTACAGTTGACCATGATTGCTTCGTATCCACATTCTTTAGCTGCCAATAACCCGTGGACACAAGAATAATCAAACTCAATACCTTGGCCAATACGGTTAGGTCCTGAACCTAAAACGATGATTTTCTTGCGATCTGAAGTTATAGATTCATTTTCGTCCTCGAAAGTAGAGTAGTAGTATGGTGTTTGAGCTGGGAATTCTGCAGCACAAGTGTCTACCATTTTGTAAACACGACGGATGCCTAATTCTTTACGACGAGCATATACTTCATCTTCTGTTGTATTGCCCAATAACCAAGCGATTTGAATATCTGAATACCCTTTTTGTTTTAAGGTCATAAAGAATTCGCGTGGGATATTGTTTAATTGATATCTACGTAATTCGCCTTCCAATTGAACAAGTTCTTGAATCTGTAGCAGGAACCATTTGTCAATCAACGTAGCTTTGCGTACTGATTCCAAAGGAACTCCTAATTCGAAGGCATCTTTGATATGGAATAGGCGGTCAGCACTTGGATGTTCAAGGCTGTGCATGATTTCTTCTAAGTTTCTAGATTGACGGCCATCAGCACCAAGTCCCGCACGACCAGTCTCAAGAGATTGTGCTGCTTTTTGAAGTGCCTCGATAAATGTACGGCCTATTGCCATAACCTCACCTACAGCTTTCATCTGCAAACCTAACTCTTTATTAGCTCCTTTGAATTTGTCGAAGTTGAAACGTGGAACCTTTACGATTACATAGTCTAATGTCGGCTCAAAGTAAGCAGAAGTATTTTTAGTGATTTGATTCTGCAATTCATCCAAATTGTATCCGATAGCTAATTTCGCAGCGATCTTAGCAATAGGATAACCTGTAGCTTTAGATGCTAAAGCTGATGAACGAGATACACGTGGGTTGATTTCGATAGCGATAATTTCTTCATTTTCTGGATTTACAGAAAACTGAACATTACATCCCCCAGCAAAATTACCAATAGAACGCATCATCTTGATCGCTTGATTACGCATATCTTGGTAACATTTGTCCGAAAGTGTCATACCTGGCGCAACAGTAATCGAGTCACCTGTGTGAATACCCATAGGGTCAAAGTTCTCGATCGTACAGATAATAATGACGTTGTCATTTGTGTCACGCAATAGTTCCAACTCGAACTCTTTCCATCCAAGTACTGCTTGCTCAACCAAAACTTCGTGTGTCGGTGAAGCATGCAAACCACGGTTTAATGCCGCATCAAATTCTTCTTTATTGTGCACAAAACCACCTCCGGTTCCAGCCAATGTGTAAGAAGGACGAATAACTAATGGAAATCCAATTATTTGAGCAGCTTCTTTACCTTCTAAGAAGGAGTTCGCAATTTTTGAGTTTGCTACACCAACGCCAATATCAATCATTAATTGACGGAATTCTTCGCGATTCTCAGTTTTCTCGATAGCAGCTACATCAACTCCAATTACTTTAACATCGTATTTCTCCCAAATACCACGATTTGATGCCTCAATACATAAATTCAATGCTGTTTGACCGCCCATTGTAGGGAGAACGGCGTCGATTTGACGTTCTTGAAGTATCTGTTCGATACTTTCACATGTTAAAGGAAGTAAGTAAACGTGATCTGCTACGACACTGTCAGTCATAATCGTAGCCGGATTTGAGTTAATAATGGAAACGGAAATCCCTTCTTCTTTTAGGGACAATGCAGCCTGTGATCCTGAGTAATCAAACTCACATGCTTGTCCAATAACGATAGGTCCAGATCCAATGATTAATACCGAATTGATGGAGGTGTTTCTAGGCATTATTTTTTATTTCAGTTGTTAAATACAAAAAATTAAGCGAGCTATTGCAGACAGATTTTGCCTTATAGGGAGGTGATATTCCGACTGCTTTGTCGGAGTGCAAAGTTACATTTTTATTTTAATAATGAACGAATAAATTCATTGAAAAAAATAGAAATTTCGTTTGTTAATAAATTACAACCTCGTCAGCAAATAAATATCCATTCATAGGATTGGTTGCCTTAATCTGAATATACCTGGCCATAACGGGTTTCCCTAATTCAATTTCAAATTTTTGAAATTTTAACGCTGGATCAACCGTACTAACCTGATTGATAATCTTCCCAAGTTCGCGGTAGCTTTTACCATTATCTGAAACCAAAACCGTAAATTCTCCCGGAAAATAAACCCCAGGACCTGGAATCTGCATGAAATTCAATGCAACAGACTTTATTTCTTCTCTTCTTTCAAAATCAACAACGATATCAATACCCTTGGTGAATCCTTGCCATTGACCATCCTGATAAGAAAGAGTTCCTTTAACTCCATTTGTTAAAGTTCTATTTTCTTGGGCAGGATAGCCTTCCCATGGAATATTGTACTTCACCTCTTTGCCAATAGCTTTGTGCAAATCCAATTCAATTGTTTCTATAGGACTAACTCTCGTGGAATCTATAAATGAAGCCGCTTTTATAACAGCAGATTTTGATAACTCGATAGGAAGGTTGTAAACTGTTGAGCCACCATTGGGCACCGACCCATCAATCGTATATTTAATGTTGGGTATAAACTGCTCTGACGATAAACTAACCGTGTTTTTTACCTGTGCAGAATCGAATTCAACCTTATTGATCACATTATAGGAAGGTCTGTAATAGTTGACTTCGAGTTTCTGCAAAATTTTATACTGCTGTTGCAGTCTTTTTTGAAAATCTTTCCATGACCTGTTCTCTTGATCAGTCCATACTACTTCTGAAAGTGCCAATGCTCTTGGGAATGCCATATATTCTACTTGCTGAGCATTCGGAATATATTCTGTCCATATATTGGCTTGTGCACCAAGAATATGTTTCCTCTTGTCTTCAGGTAATTCTTCTGGGATAGGATTATAACTATATACTTTTTCTAAAGGAAGATATCCGCCGATTGCCTCAGGTTGAGTCCGAGGGTCTGTTTGATATCCATCGAAATAGAGATATCCACCTGGAGTCATAATGACATCATGACCTGCATTTGCCGCTTGGATGCCTCCTTCCTCGCCTCGCCAACTCATTACTGTTGCACCTTCACTTAAACCACCCTGAAGGATTTCGTCCCAGCCAATCAATTTCCTCCCTTTGGATTGCAGGTACTGATCCATTTGTTTTATCGCATAGGATTGAAGCTCATCTTCCGATTTAAGACTGTCATTTTGCATTAACGCTTGGCATTTTGAACAGTTTTTCCAATGGGATTTGTCGGCTTCATCACCCCCAATATGAATATATTGAGATGGAAAGATCGCCAACACCTCATCAAGCACATTTTTTAAAAATTGATATGTCTTTTCATTTCCCAAACAAAATTCTCCTTGAGTATATGGTTTCCCTGTACATGATAATTCAGGATAAACGGCCAGAACTTCCTCCGAATGCCCCGGCATTTCTATTTCAGGAATGATAGTAATGCCTCTTTTTTCCGCGTAAGCTACCAGTTCCCTGGCTTGGTCTTGGGTATAATAACCACCACTTGCATTCGGACTCCCTTGATCAACGTATTGACGGCCATTGTTCCACCAATCCTTCCATAACATATGCGTTCTCCAGGCTGCCTTTTGGGTTAATTCCGGGTATTGCTTGATCTCCAATCGCCAGCCAGCACCATCAGTTAAATGCCAATGAAAATAATTGAATTTGTATAATGCCAGTAAATCAATGTATTTCTTCAGAAAGTTAAAAGGCATAAAGTTTCGTGATACATCAAGATGCATCCCTCTATACGAAAACCGTGGTTTATCTTCAATTTTCACATAGGGTAAAAACTTGAGGTCATTTAGATAGCTTAATTGAACAAGACTGTATATTCCTGGCAACATCGCTTTGGCAGAATGAGCCTTCAATAGGATCCCGTTCTCATCAATCTCCAATAAATAACCGTTTGGATCTACATGGTCAAATTCTTCAGCTTTTAATAATCGAAGACCTTGGTTATGCTGTTTTTTGAGTTTTTTGATTTGTTCGGAATTGCCAATCTGTAATCCGGGAACCTCACGCAATAATTCGGTGTTCGAAGCAAATTCCTCCGTATAGTATAAATCAATTATTTGGCCCAAGGGAAATTCACCATCCTGAACCATGATTTTTGAAGGCCTAGGAACGATATCAATATCCTGTTCTTGGGAAAATAGGAATAAAGGAGATAAGTATAAGAAGACTAGAAGTACTCTGAAACAATTGACCATATTGGAGAATTGGGGTTTGATTTAAGCAAATATCCAAAAATTCAATACTAAGATAACAATAAATGTTGTGACAAAGTTTTTATGAGATAATCCTAACAATCAATTAATATTAATAATGTAAATATGTTTAACTTTGTCACATGATTGAACTTCCTGTAATTCCAGTAAATCAAACACAGCGTAAACCAGATTGGTTGCGTGTAAAGCTTCCAGTAGGTAAAGAATACCGACATGTTCGCGGTTTGGTTGATGAACATAAGCTACATACAATTTGTGAAAGTGGAAATTGTCCAAATATGGGAGAGTGTTGGGGTGCTGGTACTGCAACCTTTATGATCTTGGGAAATATTTGTACACGTTCATGTTCATTTTGTGCTGTAGCAACGGGTAGACCTCTGCCTGTAGATCTTGATGAACCTAACCGTGTGGCAAACTCAGTCAAATTAATGGGAGTAAAACATTGCGTAATTACTTCGGTTGACCGTGACGATCAAAAAGATGGGGGGTCCCAAATTTGGGCCGAAACCATCTTGGCAATCCGTAGAGAAAGTCCGGAAACAACTTTGGAAACATTGATCCCTGATTTCAAAGGACAGTGGGAAAACTTGGACCGCGTATTAGCAGTACGCCCTGAGGTGGTATCTCACAACATCGAAACTGTAAGAAGACTAACTCGTGAAGTGCGTATCCAAGCGAAATATGACAGATCATTGGAATGCTTGCGCCGTATTTCAGAAGCTGGGTTGAGAACCAAATCAGGCATTATGTTGGGGTTGGGAGAAACAGAAGAAGATGTAATCGAAACAATGCAGGATCTATATAATGTAGGGGTTGATATCTTGACCATTGGTCAATACCTGCAGCCTACTAAAGCCCACCATCCAGTAATTGATTGGGTAACGCCGCAGCAATTTGAAAAATATAAAGAAATCGGATTGAAAATGGGATTCAAATATGTTGAATCTGGCCCATTGGTAAGGTCTTCTTACCACGCCGAAAAGCACTTATTCGATATGCAATAAAATTAAATCCTTAGAATTTCTAAGGATTTTTTTTTGAAAAGCCTTATTTTTAAGAGACATCAATCTCATAAACATGTTTTTCAAAAGAATTTTCTTACCGTTATTTATTCTTTTAATAGCCTTACTATTCTTGATTAGTATATGTTATGCATTGATGGTGCGAACATGGAATGCAAATTGGCCGGAGTGGGCAACTACAGTTATTCCAATCATAATAAGCATTGCCGTGCTGGCAATATTCAAAGATAAATTACTGAAAATCCTGTTGAGAGGTCAGGTAGAAAGTAAAAGGTTAAATAACCAATTGACGATCGTCTTATATATCTGTGTACCTATTCTTACTACGATAATGTTCTCGCCATTAACCCAGAGCATTAAATATAATTTCGGCAAGGTCCTTACCTTAGAAAGTATCAATGACTTAAAACCGAATGAGAGCCCTGCGTTTCTGCAATTAAATGATTGGTATGTTGACAGGATGCGAGTAATTCCGTTAAAAACATTAAGTCGGCCAAATTTATTCAATTTTAATTCCTATCAAGTCAATCTCTTATTTATAGTACCGATCTTTTCAAATAAAGATGCTTACCGATCACATGCCAAAGCATGGTTGGCGTTTGAATATGTTAAGGGATTTTCTAAAAAAGAACTTGAAGAAAGGTTGGATGATGAATTTGTCAAGGGATCAATGACCCATTTTAAAAGAATGAATATTCGAGAATTCCGATATTTGGAAATCTATCCTAGAAATGATAATTATAACGCCTTTATTCAGATGGCTCAAGTTCATAATTACTTTAAAAGTGGATTCGGAACTGTTTATAAAGGTCAAGAAGTGGACCGAGATATATTGTCAGCCTATTTCTTTAAATACTTTTTATTCCTTTTTGCAATAGTTGCAATTCCTGGATTATTTATTATTTCTGGAATATCTCAATTTTTAATAAAGCGTTCTAAGGATAATATTGAAATAGGTTAAGTTATTTTCTTAGGAATTCTGTTTTTCCAGCAATGACTGTTCTCAAGGTTTTGATGTCCCGAAGTTTTTCATTAGGGGCTTTCATAATATCCTCTTCAAGAATCACAAAGTCTGCATCTTTTCCTTTTTCTATGCTGCCACGCTTTTTGTCTTGGAAACATGAATAGGCTGCCCAAATTGTCATCCCTCGGAGGGCCTGCTCGCGAGTAATGGCATTTTCCATTTGAAAACCTCCGTCAGGAAAACCATTCTTGTCTACACGCGCAACAGCAGCATGAAATCCATATAATGGATTGTAATGTTCCACGGGAAAATCACTGCCTAAAGCAAGCAATCCATATTCATCCAAAAGCTTTTTATAAGCATATGCTCCTTTAATCCTATCCGAACCAATTCTGTCTTCTGCCCAATACATATCTGATGTGGCATGCGTAGGCTGAACCGAGGGGATAATCTGGAACTGTTTGAATTTATCAAAATCTGATGGAGCGATAATTTGAGCATGCTCAATACGCCATCTCCGCTTTTTACCATCTTTGAGATACTTGCCATAGGTATCCAGAATAATTCTATTTGCTGAGTCTCCAATAGCATGTGTATTGACCTGAAAATTACTGTTGGCTAATCTCTTGATGATTCTGTCAAATTCTTCGGGGTCTTGCAATAAGAAACCATTCGTAGGCGCATCATTATATGGGTGTAATAAACAAGCACCTCTTGACCCTAAAGCTCCATCTGCCATAAGTTTAAATGACCTGACCGTTAATCGGTCAGACTCAAATGTACCTGCTCTTAAATAATCTCTTATACTCTCATCTGTCGCCGCAACCATCGCATAATCTCGGATTGCTAGAGAATCTTCATTATAGAATATTTTTAATGATTCGATTTGATCTGGAGTCAATCCCGCATCTACTATACTCGTTAAGCCTACTGACAATAATGAATCTTGGGCTCTTCTAAGAATTTTCAGCAAGGCAGAACTTTGATTTTTTGGAATATGATTTCTAACCAGCTGCATGGCATTGTCAATTAAAATTCCATCTGGCAAACCTTCAGCATTAACTGAAATCACACCGCCTTCAACAAAATAAGCACTATCTAAATGTGCTTTTTCCAAAGCTTTAGAATTAACCACAGCAGCATGGTAATCTACCCGGGTTAAATAAATCGGGAGGTCTGGGAAATATTTGTCCAAGGAATCCTTGGTAGGGAAATTTTTGTCTTCCCACAGGTTTTGATCCCAACCATTCCCTACGATCCATTTTTTGTCAGGATTGTGGGCAACATATGTTTTTAATCTTTCAAGAACCTCATTATAAGATAGAGAACCTACAAGATCTACCTCGTCCATAGCTTCAGCTAACATAAAGAAATGAGCATGTGCATCATAAAAACCAGGATAGATGAATTTCCCGTTGACATCTACTTTTTCTTTAGCATCGTATTTATTCAATAAATCTTGAGAGTCTCCAATTTCAACAATTACTCCATTGTTAACTGCAATAGCTTCAACCGTAGAAAAAACAGAATCAACAGTGTATACTTTTGCATTATAAACAATTAAGTCTATCTGCTTGTTAGTTGTACAGCTCAGAAAAAAGCTCAGGAAAAATAGAAAAATTAGGTTTGTTGTAATTTTCATCGTTGTTGTTTGATGATACAGCACAAATGTACTAAGAAAAAGCTGGAATTGATAAAATAGAAAAAGCTTCTTTTATGGTAAAAGAAGCTTTTTCAGTATTCAAAAATCAAAATACAACGATTGTTAGCAGTACTCGTCGAACGCAGCAACTAGGTTGTCCGCAATCATTTGAGCTGGACGGCCTTCAATCATATGTCTTTCTATCATATGTACTAATTTACCATCTTTGAACAAAGCCATTGCAGGCGATGATGGAGGGTAAGGTAACATATATTGACGAGCTTTGTCAACTGCATCTTTTTCCATTCCGGCAAATACAGTAACTAATTTGTCAGGGTGTTTTTCGTTTTTTACGGCAGCTTTAGCAGCTGGACGAGCGTTGGCAGCAGCGCATCCACATACAGAATTCACTACTACGAATACTGTTCCTTCAGAAGGGATAGCGGTATCAACTTCCTCAACAGTCTTTAATTCTTGGAACCCAGCGTCAACTAATTCTTGACGCATTGGAGATACTAAATATTCTGGATACATATTCTTTTTTTCTAATGATTTATGCAAATATAGCGCTAAAAGATGCCATAGTCAAGCCAGTATCCTCAAGAAAATGTCAATTTATGCGGAATAATGCAGCAATGTTTTGAATTGATTTGTGTATCAAGTAATTTTGTGCTTCTATAAACAAAAAGTATAACTATGTCATCATTAGAAACTACCTACGTACCTTACAAAGTAAAAGATATCACTTTAGCTGACTGGGGGCGTAAAGAAATAGAATTAGCAGAAGCTGAAATGCCAGGCCTAATGTCATTGCGCAAAGAATTCGGCGCAACGAAACCCTTAAAAGGTGCTCGCATTGCCGGATGTCTACACATGACTATTCAAACAGCAGTATTAATCGAAACACTTGTTGAACTTGGTGCTGATGTTTCTTGGTCTTCATGTAACATCTTCTCTACGCAAGATCACGCCGCTGCTGCTATTGCTGCCGCTGGTATCCCTGTATACGCATGGAAAGGTATGAATGAGGAAGAATTCAACTGGTGTATAGAACAAACTTTGTTTTTTGGTGAAGATCGCAAGCCTCTAAATATGATCCTTGATGATGGTGGTGACTTGACGAATATGGTATTCGACCAATTCCCTGAGTTAATTGAAGGAATCAAAGGCCTTTCTGAAGAAACAACAACAGGTGTTCACCGCTTGTATGAACGCATGAAAAACGGAACTCTTCACTTGCCTGCAATCAATGTCAATGACTCCGTTACAAAATCTAAATTCGACAACAAATATGGATGTCGTGAATCATTGGTAGACGCTATTCGCCGTGCGACAGACCTTATGTTAGCTGGAAAAGTAGCTGTGGTAGCTGGATTTGGAGATGTTGGTAAAGGATCAGCTGAATCTTTGCGCTCTGCAGGTGTGCGTGTAATCGTAACTGAAATTGACCCAATCTGTGCGCTGCAAGCAGCAATGGAAGGTTATGAAGTGAAGAAAATGGAAGACGCCATCAAAGAAGCTAATATTGTTGTTACAACAACAGGTAATAAAGATATTATCCGCCCTGAGCACTTCAAAGCAATGAAAGATAAAACTGTAGTATGTAATATCGGTCACTTTGATAATGAAATCGATGTAGCTTGGTTAAATGAGAACCACGGAAATACAAAAGTTGAAATCAAACCTCAAGTTGATAAATATACTATCGACGGTAAAGACATCATTCTATTGGCTGAAGGTCGTTTGGTTAACTTAGGATGTGCCACTGGTCACCCTTCATTTGTAATGTCAAACTCTTTCACCAACCAAACGCTAGCACAATTAGAACTTTGGACCAACACTGATCAGTATAAAAAAGAAGTATACACGCTTCCTAAACATTTAGATGAAAAAGTAGCTCGTCTTCACTTAGCTCATATCGGTGTAGAATTGGATGTATTGACTCCGGAACAAGCCGAATATATAGGTGTTACCGTAGAAGGACCTTACAAACCTGAAGCTTATAGATACTAGAATAGTATTTAGTAGATAGTATTTAGTAGATAGTATTTAGTAATTAGATATTCTTAAAGCCCCTAATCTTAAATTAGGGGCTTTTTTTGATTGATTGCTAGGGTTACTTTTGGTAATTTCTGTGTATTAATGAATAAACCAATTTATGAGTCGGTTCAAGTTTTTATTGATTGCATTAATCTCTCTTATTTTTTCTTCTTGTTCATTCTTTTATCCTCAATATTTCATTAATAAGCTGGATGAAGACGTAATCTTGAAAGTCTTTCCTTCCACAGTAATGGAAGTGAATCAAATAAAACTAATTAATTTGCCATTGGAAGGATATAAAGAGGAAAACTTCTCTGCTGAAGATAAGACTATTGATACACTAAATCTTATTGAAGCCAATACAGCATATTGGGTGGTAAAGATTCCTGCTAAAAGCGTTACTTATCTTTACAACTTAAATAGCAATGATAGAAAACCAGAATTTTGGGAGATCTCTACAACTACTGGGAGTAAAAGGTTAAATGCAGAAGAAATCTATGAAAATTCCCATAGAAATAATCCCGTTAAGTTTTGGGGAGTTAAAACCTATTTTGAACTGCCTATTGATTTATTAAAAAAGATTTAACAGCCTTCAGACCATTTTCTAATCTTTGATTTTCCAAACCCGAAACTATGCTGTAATTAGCTTCAATTGAAGATAATTCCTTTTTCCATACCTTCATAAAGTGCTCTCTTTCGTTAGGGAAATCTCGCAACGGATCATCTTCCCAAGGTAAATCAATATCCATCAGCAGATATAAATCATATTTTCTTAGACTAATTTCATCCGTTACCTCCACAGGTGTATGTCCAAAAAGATGGTCAGACCAAATCTTAACAGTTAAGATAGTGGTGTCGCAAATCAATAAATTATTGGATGCTGATGAAGTTAATGCCTCTTCTAATGCTAGCTGACCATAAAACATATTTACTTCATCCTGCAAAGTATATTGTTTGTTCAGGTTCTGGCAATAGAATCGCGCATATTCAGGGACACAAACTGTATCTAGTTTTTCCGCTAAGTAGGATGCCATCGTAGATTTTCCAGTAGATTCTGGACCTACAACAGCTATTTTTATGACCTTATTGTTTTTGGAATGCATAAGTTGGCAATATTACTGAAATTTTTGATAGGTTTTCAGCCAATCACGATAACCATTCCATGCTATGATGGCAAATGCAAAATATAGGATGGCAGTCAATAAGAGATCCTTGTGGAAATAAAGAGGGATATAACATATATCAACAAAAACCCATAATAACCAATTTTGTAGAACTTTTCTGGTCATAAGAAATTGAGCAACAAAACTTGTTGCGGTACAGAAACCATCTGCATAGGGCACATCGGTGTCCGTAAATTTATCCAAAACCAATCCTAATACAGCAGATAAAACTGCAATAATCAAAACAGTGACCATCATCTGTTTAGTATTGAAGGAACTGATAGGTTTGTCATCAGAATGAGCCCTTTTATTCCAATAATACCAACCATAAATTGCAGTGCTCAAAAAATAGATCTGCAATACAGAATCACCATATAATTTGTTGTGATAAAATATATAGAGATAGGTGAGGACTGAAATAATACTAATTGGCCAATTCCAGATGTTTTGTTTTGCCGCTAGATAAACGCATAGAAAACCAGTTATGGTTGCTAACCATTCGAGAGGGGAGGTTAAAAGAAACTGTTCATATAGTTGATGGAAAAAATCCATAAAGTAGAAGCTGTTAATTTTCGTTGAATAAAGATAATAACTTCTTTGAGTTTTATTTCATTGAATAAATCAGTCAAGAAAGGGTTAGCAATAATTAATTTTTACTAAAAAATAAGGGAGAAGAATTTACCTGACCTAAGGAATTAGATCAAAAAGAGGGGAGAAGTTTATAACCTTCAATTATTTGGGATAATTAAAGATTGCAATAATTGGATAAAAAGAATCTTTAACAGTTATTGGACCAGTTTATTGGCACAATTTGTACTTGCAAAAGATTCAGGTTTCGCCTTAAAGATAAAACCCATTCCTAAGATATAACCCATGGCTTCTTTGAGTGCGGTGTTAGACTGGAAATTGGGATTTGTATTGATGTCGGCGTGGACTTCTAGATCGATTTGATATTGATCCAGTAAAGGACAAAGTTCGTAGGCTGTTTCTATAGAATGCTGAACTTCCAAAAGCATTCTCTCTTTGATGGACATGTTGTGGCTTTTTTTATCTTTCCTGATAAACATAAATCCACCTCTGTGCTCCCTGAGGAAGACAACAACAGTCGCAAACTCAACAGTTCCTCTTTTTACTTGAGAATCTGTGCCGATATAAACCTTGAGTTTGTTACCTGCGTTTTTCTCCCTAATGATGGTCTCCTCAACTGCAGACCATAATGGAAGCCTTATTGTCTCTCCGTTGTATTTTTGCCATTCCATAGTATGAAAATTTGTTTACTAAATTTACGGATATGTGGTTCATTATCTTGATTTTAAATGTTAACTAATTAATAAATGTATGTTTCCTAATGGTAAGTAAACTATTCCTTATTGCCGAATGCCAAATCGCCAGCATCGCCAAGCCCCGGAACAATATAAGATTTGCTGGTAAGCTCATTGTCAACGGCACCAATCCATAACTGAACATCCGGAAGAAATGCCCTTACATGCTGAAGACCTTCCTCAGAAGCAATAATAGTAGCAATATGCAATTCTTTGATATCATAATCGCTCAGTAAATCTTTGCAACATAATACCAAACTGCGACCGGTCGCTAACATAGGATCAGCCATAATAACGACCTTGCCATCTAAATTTGGTGTGTTTTGATATTTTTTGTGAATCTCAAACTCACCACTCTTTTTCGTATGTCTATAGGCTGCGATGAAAGCACTGTCAGCACCATCAAAATAATTCAGAAGTCCTTGATGGAATGGTAAACCTGCCCTAATAATGGTAGCAATAACCGGTTGAGTACTCAATAAATGAGTATTTGCAACTCCTAATGGCGTATCCACTTCAGAACTCTTGTATTCAAAAGTTTTGGAAATTTCATAGGCCATAATTTCCCCCAAACGTTCTAGGTTCCTCCTAAAACGCATCCTGTCCGTTTGAATATTCACATCCCTTAGTTCTGCTAAGAAATGATTTGCAATGCTGTTTTGTTTTGTTAGTATAGTGACCATGACAAAAAGTCTTGTTGAATACCAAAATAACAATAATTTTTTGGATTATTTTGTTTGCAGTTCATATATCTGGATTGGGAATAATATTTGATAACTTAGGGGTACGAAAGGCACTCTATGAAATTTCAATTAACTTCAGAATATAAACCCACAGGTGACCAACCCGCAGCAATCGAACAATTGGTAGCAGGTGTAAACCAAGGGGAAACTTATCAAACGTTATTGGGAGTTACAGGATCTGGTAAAACGTTTACCGTAGCTAACCTTATCCAAGAAACTCAGAAACCAACTTTGATCTTAAGCCATAATAAAACTTTAGCTGCCCAACTGTATGGAGAGTTCAAGCAATTCTTCCCCAATAACGCGGTCAACTACTTCGTTTCTTATTATGATTATTATCAACCGGAGGCATTCATCGCCCATACCAACACCTATATCGAGAAGGATTTGGCAATCAATGAGGAAATTGAAAAACTGCGGCTCGCAACAACGTCATCCTTGATGTCTGGAAGAAGAGACGTTATCGTCGTATCTTCTGTTTCTTGTATCTATGGTATGGGAAACCCTGAAGACTTCTCACGATCTATTTTCCGGTTTGGTGTAGGTACAACAATCAGCAGAAATGCTTTCCTACATAAGTTGGTCGAAATTCTTTATGCAAGAACCACTTCCGAATTCAAAAGAGGGACATTTAGAGTGAAAGGAGACACAATTGATGTCTATCCTGCCTATTTGGATACAGCATATAGAGTTTCCTTCTTTGGGGATGAGATCGATGAGCTGAGTGAAATCGACCCTGTGTCTGGAAGAACTATTGAAAAACACGAAAGTTTAGCCCTGTTCCCGGCAAACCTTTTTGTGACACCAAAAGAAAAATTCACCCAATCAATTTGGTCAATCCAGGATGAGTTAGTTGCTCGAAAGTCGCAGCTCGAAGATGAAGGCAAGATGTTGGAGGCAAAGAGACTTGAAGAACGCGTTAACTACGATCTTGAGATGATGCGTGAATTGGGCTATTGCTCCGGAATTGAGAACTACTCAAGATTCTTTGATGGAAGGCAGCCCGGTATGAGACCATTCTGTTTATTGGATTATTTTCCAGAAGATTATCTTTTGGTAATCGATGAAAGCCATGTAACTATTCCTCAATTAAGAGCTATGTATGGTGGTGACCGGTCTAGAAAAATTTCCTTGGTGGAGCATGGATTTAGATTGCCGGCAGCACTGGACAATCGTCCGCTGAATTTTCCAGAATTCGAATCCCTTACCAATCAAACCATATATGTTTCGGCAACTCCTGGAGACTATGAATTGCAACAAACAGAAGGTGTCGTGGTAGAGCAGGTTATCCGCCCAACAGGGTTATTGGATCCTGTCGTAGAAGTAAGACCTGCGGTAAATCAAGTAGACGACCTTTTGGAAGAAGTTGATAAAACTATTAAAGAAGGTGGAAGGATCCTTGCAACTACTTTGACAAAACGTATGGCTGAAGAATTGACCAAATATATGACGAAACTGAATATTAAAGTTCGTTATATCCATTCCGAAGTGAAAACATTGGAACGGGTAGAAATTCTAAGAGGATTGCGTCTTGGAGAATTCGATGTCTTGGTAGGAGTGAATTTACTAAGGGAAGGATTAGACTTACCTGAAGTAACCTTAGTGGCTATATTGGATGCTGATAAAGAAGGCTTCCTGAGGTCGGAAAGGTCATTGATCCAAACAATCGGACGTGCTGCAAGGAACGATAAAGGTCGGGTGATTATGTATGCCGATAAAATGACGGACAGTATGCAGGTCACTATTGATGAAACCAACAGAAGAAGAGATAAACAAATCGCCTATAACCTTGAACACGGAATCACCCCACGTACCGTAGGAAAGACAAAAGAAGAAATCTTGGAACAAACCTCCGTTGCTGACTTTAAAGGTGAACCAAAAGCATATATTGAACCAGAACCAGGCGCCGCAGTTGCTGCAGATCCATTGATCGAATATATGAGTGAAAAGGAAATGAAGAAGTCAATCGATACAGTGAGAAAACGTATGGAAAAAGCTGCAAAAGAAATGGAATTCTTGGAAGCAGCGAAATTGCGCGATGAAATGTTCGCTCTAGAAAAAGCCTACGAAGAAAAGTTTGGGAAGAGGTAAATTAGACTAGACATTAGAAAGTAGATATGAGATGTGAGATATGAGAAAGTGGAAAGGAATTGTGTTTAGACAAGAGACAAAAGACATAAGACATTAGAATTGGTAGGGCTAAATTTTTAGCTGTTAAAAGATTTTTCAATAGTTTCCTCATCGCGAGATGAGGAAATTATTATTTAAGTATTATTCGAAGGTACAGGACAAAAAAAAAATTGTAAAAGGGTTAAATCGTTTATTGTAGTTAAACCAAACTAATTTCGATGAGTCAATAATCAAACTAACTATTTTACTATGAAAGCTTTACGTTTGATTTTTCTGATGTCATTTTATTGCCTTTTTACATGCTACGCATTTTCTCAAGATTCAAAATCTCTTGTTATTTCTAATATGAATAGCAATGAAATATTGGACAATCTAAAGAGGTTCTCGCTCGAAAACGACTATTTTATTCAAAATATGGATAAGGAAAATGGCTTTGTCCAATTGTATTATTTATCTAAAGGGAAAGGCTTGTTTACGAGTGAGTATAGATTGATGATAAATATATTTGTAGTTTCTCATGCTGAAAATGAAAATATTCTTACTCTTCAAATTAAGGCTGATGAAATGTATACCAAAGATTTTATGACTTATTATAAGGATTTGGGGATATTGCCAGAAGGGAAATCCTATACCGATTTATTGGGCTTGATAAAACAATTTTTTGATAGGCTAAACTAATGCAATCAATGCCTTTATAAATAAGAATGCCAAAGTCAATCTCGTAAGTAATCCCTACTCCTTTACCAACCGAAATACCTTGGCGCCCGCACTTTCAAATCCTATATTCAATTCGGAATTACTGCTTTTTTCTACTTGGCTGATTAAGTCCTTCATCTTAAAATTTCCTGTCAATCCAATCTCCTTTAAATCAAAGGCTATGTTTGCAACCTCAGGTTTAAAATTAAAGGCAATAAGGTATAAATTCTTTCCATCTTTCTTAAAATAAAGATTACTGCTTTTATTGTCCTTGAACACGGGGAGTGGCCTAAAACTTTTTCCATTTTTGACAATACTTAGGATTTCTCGATTTTGGAGAATAGGTTCCATTTCCTTTTGCCATTCAGCAGTTTTTGAAAAGTCATCTCCCAATATCAAGGGGCCCGCTACAACTCCTGAAAGAAACCTGGCAATATTAGTGTCGTGTGATTCGCCAGTAAAAACTAAATGATCTGCATCGATATAATCATAAAGATAGGTTTGCCACCAGCCAAAAGTAACCGAATTCAAGGTGTAGGCTGTTTGATCCATGGTTTTCCAAGCATCACAAGCAATTCTTCGCATATGCGCATATTTATAGCTCGCTAGGGAAGGAGAAATGGCCGCATATATCAGCATTTGATTATCTAAAATATCATTGAGATTCTTCATGCCTGCTGCATAAGCTTGCATACCCGTTTTAATTGTTGGGTCGTAAAATCCTGTTGATTCAATTGCTGCGTGTGATAGGAAATCAATCTTTATCATTTTGAATCCACAATCTTTAAGTCTTTGTAGAATAAACTTCATTCTAGCTATTGTTCCTGGATGTGTAGGGTCCAACGCTCGACCACCATCCAACTCATGATAGCCTTTGCTGGTCTTGGTCCACATTTCCCCAAAAGTATAATCTGAGCCTTCCGCTTTTCGGGAAGGACCGCTTTTATAACCCCAATCTGTAAAAGGTGCCCAATAAACTCCAGGCTCAAGACCCGCCAATTTACAATAAGTAGCAAACTCCTGAAGTTTGCTATAATCTCCTGACATCCCTCCAGGGACCATATTGTCCCAAAATGAATCCAAATCAATATAAGCCTTCCCATTTTCATTCCTAAAATCCGGAAGGTTGCTCTTAAAGTAATCAACAGAGACAGTAGCATTTTCCCAAGATAAATCTTGTTGAATAACCCCCCAACTGTTCCATCCAACTGGAGTGCCTCCTTCCCAAGTTTGAAGGTAGGGAGGAAATAATTTTCTTTGAAACTTAGCAAATTCTTCCATACCATCTTGCCAATTACTAGCATAAGAGATAAATATCTTCGGAGACCTGATGATATTACCTTCTACAAATCCATGACCCATAGAATCTCGAGTTAAGGTAACTTCTGTGTATCCATTTTTGATCGAAAGTTCAGTAAGGTTATCGCTTTGATTTTTTGCCAAAATTCCAGTTTTCCAAGCAGATTGATCTAAGGAGGCGGCAATTAAACCTGCTTGTGACTCTTGATTATATAATATACCTACTTCTGAGCTCTCATATGTTGTATCTGTCAACTCTATTTGATCATATGAAATAAAGGTATCGTTATCAAAAGGAACCTTTACAGCAGTTAAGTTTTTGTTGGCCAGGAGATTCTGAGGAATAATGTTAAACGGTAAAATAGAGTTTGAACTAATATTTTTCCCCTTAATTATTATTTCAAGAACGATAAAGGATGAATTATCATAAAAATAGAAGTTTTGCAGGGTTTTCAAGCCTTTTCCAGCAGGGCGCTCAATGGAATAACAGATTCCTGATCCCGCATTGTCCTTGAATTTCTGCTTCAATGCTCGAGTAGTAGGAAGGTTTAAGGTTTCAATTTCGCTACCTTTAAGTTGAATGCTAGAAAATGCATGTTCAAAAATAGGATCATTGTTTTGGTATAATGAAAAGGACCCTGTTTTCAGGTTGTATTTAAACTCCTGATTGTTTTTTAATTGAACTGCTATCTGCGCTTGAGAAAATTTTATGGAAAGAATGAATAGACTTGTTAGCCAAAATAGGTTTATGTAATTTAATCGCATTATGTTTAGGTTGTAGATTGTAAAAAAATCAAGAATCTTTTTTTTGATTTTTTTACAATCTACAACAAAAATCTGGTTGTTAGGAATCCTAAAACGCAAAAAATTGGCCTACATGTTTAAGTAAACCAATTTTTACAATTATATATTGAATTATAATAATCTAGACGGGAATTGATTAATGTTTTCAATGCTTAATTGTTGCATCACTTGGTAGAGTTGAGCTTTGAACATGTTAATCGTATGGTCTCCACCTTCATCTCCCAAAGCACCAACGCCATACATAAATGGTCTACCCATAAAATTGAATTCTGAACCGACTGCATAGGCCCTTCCTAAATCAACACCAGATCTGATACCTCCGTCCATCATGATTTTCAACTTATTTTTATATGCTGGGTTTTGAGTCAATCGAATCAAGGAATGGATTGAAGATTCTCCAGCGTCAATTTGCCTCCCACCATGATTGGACACGATGACTCCATCGACACCAATAGAAATTGCAGCATCCATGTCTTCCTGAGTGGCTATACCTTTTAACACAAGTGGACCCTTCCAAATATCACGAATGGCTTGAACCTTCTGTATATTCACTTTGCCGGTGAATGTTTTGTTCATAAATTGTCCTAATTGAGAAAGATCAAGACCTTTTTCCATATACGGTTTTAATGTTGCAAAACTAGGTATCCCATGTTGGAGAGTCTTGATTCCCCATTCTGGACAGATTAGGGCTTGTGCCACATTACTGATGTTCATCTTAGGAGGCATAGAAAGCCCGCTCTTAATCTCTCTATACCGAAGGCCAAATGAAGGAACATCAACTAAAACTACTAAAACCGGACATTCAACCGCTTTGAGCCTGTCCAAGATATCATCCCTTAAACGGTCTTCGGTAGGGTGATATAACTGAAACCAGGCCTCACCATCAGATACTTCAGCAATGCGCTCAATGCTACTCGTAGAAACAGTGCTTAAGATATATGGTATATTGTTTTTCGCAGCAGCTTTCGCTAAAATCTCTGGTGCATTGGGCCACATAAGACCTTGAAGTCCTATTGGGGAAATCCCAAATGGAGCACTATAGCGTTTGCCAAAAAGCTCAACGGACATGTCTATTTCTCCAGATACATGTAAATATTGAGGCTTTAATAATATGTTGTCAAAATCATTTTCATTTCTCGCTAAATTTAGTTCCTCGTTACATCCGCCTTCTAAATAGTCAAAGGCAAATTTTGGAATTCTCCATTTAGCTCTCTTCTTTAAATCTGCAACTGAAGGATACCCCGTATGGTAAGGATATTTGATCTTTACACTCATAACAATTATTAAGATATAGGTTGTAAAGCGAAATTACGGTTAAAATATTGAAATATCCATCCTGTGCTATATGCTAATTTCATTTTATCGAATATGAACACGCTCATATATTTCTTGGTATTCAAGAGGTGTACCGTTTTGGTCTGCTGTATAAAAAGTTAGGTATAATTGATTATTTCCATTTGTTAATAAATATGGGATCTTTAAAGTTTGTCCAATCATATTACTACCAATTGAAGGGCCTTGTTTTGCAATTTTTTCTGTTAAAATACCAGTGTCACTGATTTCTAAAGATCCTTCCAAAGTTCCTATCAAATGGATATCTGTTAAGCTTAAGTTCGTGAAGCCCAAATCTGACCTAATATGTTTAAAAATTGGAGCTTTTACTGCCAAGGAATCAGAAGCAGAATTGGCTTTCATAAATTTCAATTGCCAAAGGCCTTCAAGGTTATTGACATCTGATGATTTTTGTTGTGCATAACAACTAAAAATCATAAAAATGGATAGGAATAAAGTGATTAATGCTTTCATAATAAATAAAATTGATTTATAATATGTTTAATATAAAGAAATTATATTGAACATAAATATCGGTCAATTAAATTTCAAGCTTTAAAATTACTTCTTTGTTTTTGTGGGTTCCGTAAAATAATATATAATCTAATTTGGTGCTAAATCCTGAAGTTCCGTCTTTTATACGAATAAATAATCTATTGACTTTGATTTTTACACCATTGACCGTAGTTTCTACGTAGGCTTTTCCTTTGGAAGGAATGGTTAGATATAACTTTTGATCTGGGAGTGATACGATGGCAAGTTCATAGTGATTTGCGTTGATTTTATCGATATCAATGCCGTATGCAAAGTTTTTCTGAATGGCGGTTAAAGGTTTTATTTCCCCATTTTTGTCAAATAATTGGCGGGTAACTTTAACGGGCTCATCCGTATCAATTTTATGGTTATTGCTGTAATTAATGGAATAAATAAATGCATTCTTACCTCTGTTATGTTGGATGTAGAACAATAATCCATCGTTGGAAGTTGGTTTTGGATAACCATCCTGACAAAAGGCTTGAAATGAAGATACGAATATCAGTACTACTAAGATAAACTTGGTCATGTACATTAATTTTGTACGAAAGATACTGATATTCGCATTAACAGATAGTGAAATTTTCGTTAAAGATTAATTAGTGCCTCCACGGCCACCACCAAATAATTTTGAAATTAACCAAATCACTAATACTACTGCCCCTACAACTAATATAATACCCCACCACATTCCTGCTTTGAATATTCCTTCAATTAAAGAACAACTACTGAAAAGGGTAGTGGTAAGAGCAATCGCTAAAAATCCTATATATCTATTCATAATATCTTTTTTTGTTAAACAATAAAGAGACCGAAAAGTTTGCTCATACTCGATTAAAAGCAGTAAAATAATAAGGGGCTGTCTCCTATGTTTGTGTCAAGCAAATGTAGGAGACATTTTTAGTTTTATAGATTTGCTGTATTTAGTGAAAAGAGGGAGAGCCTAGGGCTGTCTTAGTAGCTTTTTTAGCATACTGATTTTTAGAGATGGCCTTCCTCTTTTTCGCTTCCTAAGACAGAACAGAATGTAAGGCGGAATTACAGTCCAGCTTGAATATCCATCAGGAGACAAGTCCAAGGGAAGTTTCACTATTGATTTTTCAGTTTCACATCAAAAAATTAACATGAAAACACTCAAGCAGGTCGTTGGCATTGACGTCGGTAGTAAGGAACTGGTCGTATGCTTTGGCAAGATCTTTTCC
>NZ_PEBA01000020.1:0-38962 GCF_002734235.1 Sphingobacterium sp. 1.A.5 | reverse complement strand
GAAGAGCAGATTCCTATGGCATCCAAAATATGGAAATGCAGGGTGCAATGGCCATCTTCACGGTAAACTTGAAAAGAATCCTGAAATTGATCTAAAAAGGAGGAATATTACCTCAAAATCAATGGATTTGAGATTCTGAAAGTCTAAATAGCCACTCATGGTCGATTAAACCTTCAATAAAACCATTAAAAAACAAATTTTCAGAAATCCTTAGAACAAAAATGACCGAGTAAGATAAATCCTGTACTCAGTCATTTCTTTAAATCTCATTAAAAAGTTGAGACTTTTTCAGTGCCCTCGGAATTCCAGACGGGCTTTTTGTGTTTATAGATATTAGATATGAGATATGGGATATGAGATATGGGATATGAGATAACTTTTATAAGAAGTAGAGGTTTTATATTTCAAGTTGGTGAGGACAACCTTCTATGCGTGCAGATAAATTGGTCAGATTGCTCATTGACGACCTGCCTTTCAAATATCTCAAATCTCACATCCCACATCTCACATCTGATTAAATAAAAAAAGCAGAACCACGTTCTGCTATTTTTATTTAATCGTGGAGAATACCGGATTCGAACCGGTGGCCTCTTGCCTGCCAGGCAAGCGCTCTAGCCAACTGAGCTAATCCCCCAAATTGCAGCAAATATACTGCAATTTTAATAATGTATTATTTGAAAGCTAAATTATATTTTGTGCCATCCATCAGAGATACATCGAGCATAAACTTACTGAAGTCTGCATAACTTGAAGCAGGGTATGAACCTTCTTTAATCTGAAGTTTTCTATAGCAAACCATCTTACCATCTTTTATTTTGACAGTGAATTCGTAAGATGCCATAGGTACTTCCAATTTTTTGTTTGCAGGAACAATAACTGGCAATATATTATCAGGCAATTGAATTTCTGTTTCGTCAATGTCAGTATAACCCCGAGTAATCTTCACAATATTTGTGCGACTGCGATAATCGGGAATCGCACTGCTGCGGTTGAGGAAGTTTGGATAAACGGTGAAATTATCATTGTTCTTAATTCCAAAGTTGTCGGCCTCAATATTAAGGTCTTCTATCAAAGCTAATTTATCATTTTCTTCAATAGTATATTTGACCGTATTGAATTGGATTCTATTGACATCGTACTGTCTTTTCAACCTTTTTGTTTGCTCGTCCTTGATTTCTTTCATGTTATAAAAATGATTTTCAAATTGGGCACCAGAGAATTCTGTTCTGATATCACCAGTTATCTTTCCATCTTTATCCATTTTGAAAGTTCCTTTTCGATGTTGAAGGTTTTGGTCGTAAGAATATACCTCTGTGCGCATGATCTTTCCTCCATTCTCTGTTACAGCAAGGACCAATCTATCATCGGTGAAGTCTCCTAAATAACCGAAAGGGAGGTCTTGGCTAGTACATTCCAACCATGTTGTATCATTCTGAAAAGGTAAACATAGAATGATGTGGTTTCCATCTACCAGGTTTGCGAATTCAGGATCAACATCCATCTTTCTATTTCCAGCTTCTACAATGCAATAATAGGAAGGGATGTTCTCTACATCCAATAGAGCTTGCATGTAGTTTACCAATGCTTTACAATCTCCATAGCCCAATCGGTCCACATCTTTTGCTGGGAATGGTTCTTGACCACCAATACCAATCTGTATTGAAATATATCTCGTTTTTTTCTGCAGATATTCGTAAAGGGCTTTTGCTTTTTCACGGTCCGTAGTCAAGTCTTTACATATTTCCTTAACCTTTGCGACAGTAGCAGGAGGTAGTTCTCTTTTATCCTTTAATAATGCTGTATTCAGCCATTCTCCAAAAGAGTTCCAATCATTTACTTTTCCTTGATGTTTATAATATTCAAAGTTTTCAGGAACAACGAATACCCTCATTCCAGTTTCATGTCGGTTTGGGCTAAATTGTTCAGATCTTACAGCTTTAATATTCTCGATTTCCCAGTAATATGATTTTTGTTTGCCTTTCATCTCCTCTTTTCCGTCCTTAATTAAATTCTTCTTAAGGATTCGCAATTTATTGTCTGGTGCTGCCAAGATTTCATAGCTGCTCTTTTGTACTGATAAGTCTCCATAAAAATCTGGGCGCCACGAACTGATGAACAAAGTTTGATTGTGTCTTACTTCGTATTCATAGATAATGGTGTAAGGGTAAGAAGAAATATATGGGGAATAGGATTTTAGCCTTGTATTGGTAAACATTGTTCCTTCACTTGAGGCGCTGTAATCCTTGAAATCTTTGATTCCGAATTTCTTTATGCTCTTTCCATCTTCGTCCAAGATTTCCCCTTTTACGCTTTTAATCTGTTTTGATTTGTCATATCCAAGGATCATGTTAGCATAATCATCTCCGGAATTATTATGAACTGTAATAACCGACCTTACTGTTTCCACCATTTCACTTGGGCTGATAATGTTAAAGGTTCTTTGTTCTTCCCGAAAGGTTGCAGATGCCCTGCTCAATAGTTCTTTAGGGATGTTTGAAACCTCATATTGTGCAATGGCCAAATTACTACCCATTAAAATAAGGCTGCTGAATAAGATTAACTTTTTAATCATATCTTTTTAAATTGAAAATCTGTCATTTGCTGTTGAATGATCCTAGAAAAGAATTCCTTTAAGTGGAAGTATTCTTCAGGTGTAAATATAGCCTTGTTCAATGTTGTAGTTTGTTGTAACAATAGAATGTTGTTATCAAAAATTGACCTAAAAGTATATTTGGCGCTATTTTCAGGCAGGGTCATTGCCGAATCTTTGGGTTTGTTTGATAAGTTGAATCCTACAGGAACGGAAATGTTTATGTTAAAGACTTCAATTTGTGGGGCACCTAAATCTACCGGATAATTCCTTTCATCTAATTTAAATGGATTATTGGTAGTCCTATCATACATGATTGGGTTCAGAATAAAATTGTCGCCTCTATAATTATCACGCATATCCATTTCAAATTCCATTACTTCAATCAGAGATTTTTCAACTTCTTCCAAATTTTCGACTTTAGAACTCATTAAACGTATACTTGATACACCTTCTACCAATTTTTCTTCATATTCTTCAAAGGTGTTATAGGAGTCGATTTCACTTCTTTTGATCAATGCGTCGAGGCCATTGTATTGAGCACGTATAGTACCTTTCATTTTACCTGTTGAGTCTAATTTAGCCATAATGTTATAGCTTTTCTTGGACGGTACAGCGTTTGCAAGCGTGACCCAATCAGATTGATTTTTAGAGAATATAACCCTTCCTCTGTCATTGATTGAACTAAGAGATAATTCACCAAATGGAAGGAATTTTTTAGATGCATCCAATAAATAATCTTTGCCATCTATTTTAGCCATACAGATTACAGCATTGAAATCTGTCATTACTGGAAAAATATAACTTGGAATTCCATTGTTACGAGTAGAAATAATAACGGGATAAGCCTCCACTTCGGCAGCATTGAGCGCCGCCACTAACCCTAGGTTAATATCGGCAATATTACCTTTTTTGGTTTCCAGTGCTTTTTTGATGCCATTTTCTGCGAACTTTCCAAGGAAATCATTCCATACAATATTTTTTTGCAGATAATAATAGATAGATTTTGCTATATCTAATTTGTTATCTTTTCCTTCGATTATTCCTGGGAGTATATCCTTAAAGGCGCCTTTGTTTTTTATTTGTCCTCCAAAATCTTTTTCTTGCATCAGATCCATATCAATATCAGACCATTTTTTAGCATAATTGGTATGTGGTCCTGAGGGATCAAAATATGTACGTAGTTCAAAATTTATAGAACTGATGAAATTTACAGGTGCTAGCATATAATCTTCATCCTTAAATGCTGGCACATTTTTCATGATGTAGGTCATTCTAGAACAATCCTGTCTGACTCCATTCAGTACAAAATGTTTGTTCAGCACTGATGATTTTTGATCAGCGAGTGGATAATATCCTTTCAGGTTGACATTATATTCAAAAGAGGATGGAATAACAGCTACATATTCACTGTGCAAGACAGGATATTCAGATTGGAAATACCAGGATCGAAATGTTCTGACTGCAGGAGAGATAATGGTATAAGAATATTCAATGATTGAATTATCTTTTATGTTGGGAAGTGTGAATTTGAGTTTCTCGGAATACGGAGATACCTTATCAGTGAATATTGCTTCTTTTTTCAATTCATCTGTTTGTAGATTTCCTTTTTCAAAATTCAAGGTCTTGCCTTTAATTTCCCGGACATATTCCATGTCACTACCATACTTATAAAGAGGGATTTCTATATTGGCTGCATCTACACCATCTTTGTCCAGTATTTTTTTTCGGACAAAGACTTTAGTGACTACCATGAGTCCTCGATTAGCTTCGATTACTTCAAGTTCGGTTCTACCATGTTCATGTAAAACGATTGCATGTGCAGATGTATCGATCTGCTTGTGGTCCGTAGAGAATAAGCCCAAGTCCAACTTAGGGAGCGGATTGTCCTGTGCGTATCCCATTAGGTTTGCACATACCATGCAAAGACCCAATAAAATAGATTTCATAATGATTTGGTAATAATTTTAGTCAAATGTAAATATTTTACATCTGATTTAACTATGGCCAAATCAAATTATTTTGATAAATATTTATAAGGTAAATTTTAAGCTTCCAACAATTGTTTTTCGTATAATGATGCGTATTCCCTGCCCATCGCCAACAGTTGTTCATGGGTGCCTTCTTCAATGATTTTTCCATCATCCAAGACAATGATATGGTCCGCATTTTTTATGGTTGAAATCCTGTGCGCTATGATGATGGAAGTTTTACCTTCCATAATTTTGCTTAGGTTATGTAATATTTCTTCTTCAGTTTTGGTATCTACTGCAGAAAGACAATCGTCAAACATTAATATTTTCGGATCTTTCACCAGCGCCCTAGCGATGGAGACTCTTTGTTTTTGTCCGCCTGATAGGGTTATTCCGCGTTCTCCAATATGGGTTTCGAAACCTTCGTCAAATCCGAGGATATTGTCGTATACAACAGCATCTTTGGCCGCTTGTTCTACTCTTTGTATATCCACAGCATCTAATCCAAAGGCGATGTTGCGTGCTATCGTGTCAGAAAATAAAAATACCTGTTGAGGGACGAATCCAATCTGTTCACGTAATGATTCCAAATTAAAATCTTTTATGTTATGGTTATCATAAAGGATTTCACCTTGATCTACATCAAACATTCGCATCAATAAATTTGCTAATGTTGATTTTCCAGATCCTGTTCTTCCTATAATTGCCATGGTCTGTCCTGCAGGAATATGGAAACTTACATTGTCTATTGCTTTTATTCCAGTATCAGGATAGGTGAAAGAGACATTCTTTAATTTTATATCACCTCTCAATTCGATTTCTAAGTTTCCTTCTTTAATTTCTGATTTTGTATTCAGGAACTCGTTTATACGTTTCTGTGATGCTGCAGCTCTCTGTACTAGAGACGTAACCCAAGCTAAGGACATAGCAGGGAATGTCAACTGATTTACATAGATAATAAATTCGGCAATATTTCCTGCTGTGATGTTTCCGTCCTGCACTTCAAGTCCCCCTACATAAACAGTAAGAATGGTGCTGAAACCAATCAAGAAAATTATTAATGGAAAAAATATGGCTTGAACCCTAACTAGATTTAAGTTGATATCCTTATAGCGATCACTCTCCATCTTGAAATTTTTCATTTTGTCCTGCTCACGCGTATAGGTTTTTACTACGCGGATTCCGGAAAATGTTTCCTGGACAAAAGAAGAAAGATGTGATAACTGTCTTTGGATCCTTTCACTTCTTCTATTAATGACCTTGTTGACAAATAATATAATGACAGAAATAATAGGTATGGGTAGGAGTGAGTATGTCGCTAATGTTGCATTAACATTATACATGGCGTAAATGATCATTATTGACAATACAACTGTATTGATGGCATACATAATTGCGGGCCCCAAATAATTTCGTACTTGATTGACATCTTCAGTAGCTCTGTTCATTAAATCTCCGGTGTTGTTTTTGCGATAAAAGGCAAAATCCAACTGTTGGTAGTGCTGGTAGATTTCATTTTTTATGTCATACTCAATATGTCGAGAGGTCAAGATCAATGTTTGGCGCATCATGAAGAGGAATATTCCTCTTAAAAGTGCCAATACCAATACTACGATACCGAAGAAGAGCAGACTTTTACTGAAGACCTCATAGATGATTGATTGTCGATCAAACCCGTCGTAGAGTCTATAAAGATCAATGTTTTCTTTTACTAGGTCGAAGGCTTCACGGATTACTTGTGCAGGTAGAATTCCGAAGTAATTCGAGATAATAACGAATATCACACCAGGTATAATTCGCCAACGGTATTTATAGAAAAATTTATTGAGGTATGATAGTTCCTTCATTTCAACAAAAATAATGGATAATTTTCAATAAACTAGGGGTTAAAGTTGTGATAATGTCAATAGTTTGTTTCAAATCGAATATTTTACGGCTTTTCACTAAAGAACTAAATAATTTACTAATTTTGTACCTGTTAATTTTGTTTGTTTATGCAAAGAGATTCTACCTCGTTATTTGACTTGATGCGCGTTTCTGACCATCAAAATATCTTCATTTGTAATGATAAGGAAGTCGGTTTGAAGGCTATTGTGGCTATTCACGACACTACTTTAGGTCCTGCTATTGGCGGGGTCCGTATGTTGCCGTATGCTACTGAGGCCGAAGCCATCGAAGATGCGCTACGTTTGTCAAAAGCTATCACCTATAAAGCTTCCCTTGCAGGACTTAATCTAGGTGGAGGTAGTGCTATTATTATCGGAAACAACAGAACTGAGAAATCAGAAGTTCTCATGCGTCGATTCGGTAGGTTTATCAATGGTTTGAACGGTAATTTTATCGCTTCTATCGATGTTGGTACGACTCAAAAAGACTTAGAATACATTCATGCAGAGACAGATTATGTTGCAGGCTTACCAACTTCTTTGAATGGCTCTGGTGATACGACGGTATTTGCTGCTAAAGGAGTATATTATGGTATCAAAGCGGCGATCAAAGAATTATACGGAGATGATAACTTGGCTGGCCGTAAAATTGCAGTTCAGGGTGTCGGTAGCGTAGGGGAGCACTTAGTTTCCTTATTGCGTGCTGAGAATGCTAGAGTTTATGTTTCAGACATGACCGAAGAGCGTAAGATGAAAATCGCAGCTAAATATAAAGCTGAACCTATTACTTATTCGACTAGTTTTGAGCTAGATGCAGATGTATATGCACCTTGTGCCTTGGGAGGTACAGTAAATCCAGATACGGTTCCGCGTATGCGTTGTAAGATTATTGCAGGTTCTGCAAACAACCAATTATTGGAAGAAGAAAAAACGGTAGAATTATTAAAGGAAAACAATATTCTTTATACGCCTGATTTCTTGATCAATGCGGGAGCTTTGATCAGTTGTTTTTCGGAATTGGAAGGTTACGGTGCTGATCGCACAGATCACCTTATCCGTTATATTTATACAGCGACAAGACACGTTATCCAAAAATCAAAAGAAGAAAATATTTCTACTCATCAAGCCGCTAAAGAATTAGCTGAAAAGCGTATTCAGGACATGAAGAAATTAAAATAAATAGTATAATATCGTTCTTTATTAAATATTCGTTCTTTCATTAAATTATGCTAAATAGAAGACACCTTCGGGTAAAGGTCATGCAGACATTGTATGCCTACAGCTTGTCAGAAGACAAAAACATCGTGAATTTTGAGAAAAGTCTTCTCAAAAGTGTTGAAGAAGTTGATGAGATGTATATCTGGACACTAAATCTACTGGATGAAGTGGCTGAATACGTACTTATCGATGTGGAAGGTATTGCCAATAAGTGGATACCTTCGGATAAAGACAAAAACTTTACCTCAACAAAGCTAAACAGTAATACTTTTATTGATTCTCTGAGACAAAACAGGGAATATTTGGAAAAAGTAAAGAGATACAAAGTAGATTGGAACTATGATCCTGAGATTGTTCGTTCGATTTATTCTCAATTAAAAGATTCTGAAGCCTATTTAGAATACCTGAACCTTGAAGATCGTTCTATTTCAGCAGAAAAAGACATCATCAAGTATATCTTTAAGAAAATTATCCTTAAATCTCCTGATATTGAACAAGCCCTTGATGAGCGTTTCATCAACTGGCAAGTAGATAAGGAGGTCTTACAGGCAATGATTGCCAAGACTTTCAAAAATTTCAGCTCTGAGGTTCCGGCAAAAAACAAATTGGCGGATCTTACCCCTAGCTGGATTGAAGACAAGGATTTCATTATCGATCTTTTAAAGTTAACGATCAAGTATGGTGATGAATACCAAGATTTGATTGCTGCTAAAACCAAGAACTGGGAATCAGACCGTATTGCTTTGGTGGATAACTTATTGATGAGAATGGCAATCACTGAATTGATTAATTTCCCTACAATCCCTGTAAAGGTTACGATTAACGAATATATCGAGCTTTCTAAGTCTTTCAGTACACTAAAAAGTAGTACCTTTATAAATGGTATCTTAGATAAGATTCTTGCCGACCTTACTTCACAAAGGAGAATCAAGAAAGAGGGTCGAGGATTGATCGCATAAACTTGTAAAAATGAAGAAACTAATTTTAACGTGCCTTTCGGCAACAGTATTCTTCGCTTCTTGTAACCAAGGGGCTAAAAATTCTGAAGGAAATACAACAGAAAACACGACTTCAGCAACAGCTGATAGTAATGACGGAATTGGGAAAATGGATTTTAAAGAAACTGTTTATGACTTCGGAAATATCAAAGAAGGAGAGGTCGTGAAGCATGTTTTTAAGTTCGAGAATACAGGAACTAGTCCGGTGATCTTGTCACAAGTTTCTGCGAGTTGCGGTTGTACAACGCCTACTTATACAACTACTCCGATTTTACCAGGAAAAGAAGGTGAAATAACCGTAGAATTCAATAGTGCAGGTCAGGTTGGCCAACAACAGAAAATTATTACAATTGCTTCAAATGCAGAGTCAAACATTACAACAGTTCAATTGAAAGGTACTGTCGAAGCAATCTAAAAGTAAACTATAAATTATAATATACAGATGATTTCAACAATTTTATTACAGGCAGGAGGAAGTGGATTTACTCAACTTATTCCTATGGTATTGATCATTGTGGTTTTCTATTTCTTTATGATTAGACCACAAATGAAGAAGCAAAAAGAACACAAAAAATATATCGAAGAAATAGGTGTTAACTCAAGAGTTGTAACTACAGCTGGTATCCATGGCCGTATCGTAGAGGTTAGCGACAAGACTTTCCTAGTAGATGTTGGTAACGGTGTTAAAATCCGTTTTGACAAAACTGCTATTTCTTTGGAAGCTTCAAAAGCTTTGAATACTACAGAAGTTAAATAGTATTTAGTAGAAAGTATTTAGTATTTAGACTGAGTACGGTAAAAGATAAGAGCTGCAAACCTGCAGCTCTTTTTTTATGGATCTTTTATTGTGGAATTTCTAGTATTCTTACTTCTGACATTTGGAAGTTGCTTCCACCATTTAATTCTAGCATGGAGAATCTATAATAGTTGTAAGGCACTTTGTTAGTAAATAAGAAAGTTCTTGAAAGTCTTCTTGATTCCCAGAACTCTTCAGAGCGTTCATCAATTTTCACCCATGTATCTCCATCGATTGAACCTTCTACAATCCAACGCTTAGGATCACGGTCAGGAGCATCGTTTCCCGAGGTCATGCTATATCCATTGACAATTTGAGGCGCATCAAAAGTGAAAGTCCATTTCATATTTCCATTTACCCCACCAACGAATAATTTAGTTGTGATATCTCCATCAATCATTTTTTTAGATCCCTCTCCAGCATCTGGTCCGCCACTGTTTTCGTGAGAAACTGAGAATGAATTTTCAAAAGTCGTAACATCTTTAATCAAGCCCAATTCTGAAACAAAGAGATTCAAAGCTGCTTCCGAACCTTTTGAGGTTGTCAATTTCAACTGAACTTCTTTAAATGCACCGGGTTCAAATTCAAGGTCTATAGTTTTCTCCGAACTCAAAACAGGGGAGTTATTGTTATAGCCATCTTTCCATTCGGTCTTACTAACAGCCATTGGAGTTTCGAACGAAAGGTTTAGTTTTCCAGATCCTACTGTTTTGGTATTGACCTTAATTAAGTTTGCTGCTGATATACGTATTGTTTCTTCGCGCTGAGCCCAATAACCATCACCATTTAAGGCAATCATCTTGACAACATAAGTTCCTGTATTCAGGAAAGTATGGGTAGGAGCCACCGTTGAAGAAGTACTATCATCTCCAAAAGACCATCTAGTTTCTTTGTAATTCGTGGCTTTATTGTCGAATTTATAAGTAAATGGGTCATTCTGGTTCACCAATGCAAATGTAAAAGCAGCAGTTGGTTTTGGTTCCGTTTCAATTATTTCCGGAACACCTTCATCATCTTTCTTACAGGAACTGAACAACAGTACAAATAAGAAACAGACATATACATATTTAGTTAAATTCATAATTTCTAATTCTAGGTTTTGTTAAGGAATTCTGACCATTCTCCATTCAGACATTTGGAACAAACTACTGCTTCTAGTTCTTTCGATGTGTAGTTTGAACTGTTTGTATGCTTTCGGGAATTCAATATTGAATCTTTTGGTTTCGTTTCTGGCGTTGAATACTTCCGTTCTGCGAGTATCCAATGCTTCCCAAGTTGTTCCATCATTTGATCCATATAGAACCCATTCTGCTGGATCTCTTTCTGGTGCGTCATTTCCTGAGGTAAGGGTGTAAGCACCAATTTTTTGAGCCTCGGTGTACACTAATTTTGCTTCCAAGTCTACAAAATCTCCTAAAAGAAACTTAGAGTTGTAATTGCCATCTATTAATTTAGGAGAATTCTCATTTGCATTGCTAGTATTATCTCTACTCACGGAGAACACTGCATCATTGGTCACATCAACTTCAACTACATTTTCTGAATCAATAAGTAGGATGCTATAGTTTTTCGTTGGATTGATTACATGTAAGGTAGAGTTGGTTAATTCCACCATCACTGCAAGTTTTTTGTCTAAATTCTGATTGATAACCGACCAAGGGACAGTTAGCTCCAAGCTAGAGGTTTTAGCATTGCTGGCGAATTGTACTTTATTTGTAATAGTGTATTGTTCAGGAGTAAGAGCAACAGTGTTTGCTGGTAATACTCCTGAACTGATTAGTTTAGCGATTGTGTCCGTTCTTGTTGCAACATCAACAGTAAATGCTGAGCCTGGAAAACTTGCCAGAGTGATACCTACTGGAATGGTTAGTCCAGATGATGAACTTTCATAGTTTACTTGGTTTTTTGCTTCCAAAACCATCCCCGCACCATTTATTAGCGAAAGAAAGTGAATATCTGATTCGGTGATCAAATCATTTACTTTTAAAATTATGACGCCTGTGGCATTGTTTTTATCGATCGCATTTCCTTTTCCAGCATTGGTAATATCATATCCAATCACTACATTTTTGCCGAAGTATTTTTCAATTTCTGTTCTTGTAATCGTGAGGCTAAAAACTGTTGAATCAGCTCCAAAATTTACTTTTGCACTATTTGGTAAATAAATAGATTCAGCTTTAACAGCTATATAATTACTGCCAAGATTTTTTGATTTGATATGGTCAGCAGCTGCTTTTTGGTTTACGGCAAGGTTTACATCAAAAGCCTTTGTCGCTGGAGTGCTCAGTTTTATGCTTACAGGCACTGTAACTTGCTCATTGGTTTTCGTAATTCCACCTGCAATGTCCCCCGAGCCGACGGTCGTTGCTGAACCTGGCTTAATACTGAAATCTTCCAATGCCGTATCCTTACAACTAATTAAGGTTAAGCAGCAAAGAATAGGTATGTATATATACTTGAATAATTTAAACATGGTCTTCATAATCTATAGGTTTATTTATCGATCCACACACGTCCGTCCAATCCCCAGCTTAACTGTCTAGGAACCTTTAACCAACTTATAATCTGAGTAGGTATATCAATATTTCTAGGTACTGCCGCACTCAACACTTCAGATGAAGGCGCACAGATAAAATCATTGAGATTGGTAATAGGGTAGTCTCCATGTGTCTTTAGGTGAGCTCCCAACGGTCCTTCATCTCTTAGCATACTACCATCTTTACTATTCATTGGATAATAAGCTACTAAATCAGCAAAATTTGGATGGTTTTCTTCGACACCAATTTCACAGCTATATTGTTTGACAGTTTCTGGAGACAGTGTTGCTTGCCATATCTTTACATCAGCTAGATATGCATCGGATCTCCATCCTTCAAATGTTTCCAAGAAACCGATTCTAAATCTTGCTGAAGAGGTAATTGATCCCCATCCTGTAATATCGGCTTCCTTGGAAAGTTCTCCATTGGTAAACAATTTGACCGTTCTTTTGCCATCCACTGTTTGTCCGGTAATAGCAATGGAGTTCCATGTTCCTCGGTTGAGGTTTTTGTCTGCTTTTACCTCACCAGTTCCGCTATCACCACGTGCGTTGAAAATCCAGGATTCACCAGCAAGGTGAATTACCCAGCCGATACCTTCCGGATCTTCACCCCAACCCCCTTGAAAGTGCTTGCGCTTTCCGATGATTGAAGGATAGGAGAAGGAATAGTTATTGTCGCGGCCTTTGTTTTTCTTGATCTTAATTTCTATGGTGAAATCTTTTTTGTCGAGGTTGAAATACTTGTTTTCTCCAGAGTCTAATTGTGCATAATTTTCTCTTTCAAATCGCATGAAATCACCGATATATTTATTTCCAATAAATGGTTTTCCAATAAATTTGGTTGAATATTTTGGGGAATAAATAATTGTAAAGGTATTTAGTGCAGCATTGCTGAATATAGTATTGTCATTTTGATTTGCAGGGATCTCATATTCTCCGCCTTGGCTAGAGGTTATGATTACCATCCAATTTTCTTTGGCATAGTTTGGTCTAGCTTCCAAAGCTTTGATCATTTGGCCAACTTGTCCATCGAATTTTTCGATTGCAGCTTTATATGCTGGTTTAGAAACATCATAACCACCAGCTTTACCTGCAGCATCTACTGCTGTGAAATGACCTGTTATAAAAGATAGTTTTTCATCTTTTAAATCTGTTAATACTTTGGCGGTAACATCATCATCATTGGATGCTTTTTGAGCTTTGGTATTTGCGCCAAATGTTTCCAAAAATACAGCATTAGGGCTGATCATGCTCATTTTGATGGTATCCCCGGAACTTTCCTTGATTCTTTCAGGCAATAAGGGGTAGGCATCGAATTTATTGTTCTCTAAATTATTGTCTCGAACCCCATGTTTAGTGTAGTTGACACCTGTAAACATATTTGCCCAATTGGAAGTTATTCCTGAAGCATTTTCTTCACTTAAAGATACCCAGGAATAAATGGAGTGGGGCAGTATGGCATTGATATTTGTGATATTGGATGTTCTAACTGATTCTCCACGAGCACCATCTACTATTAGTAATAGCACTTTAGGTGTTCCATAGATTACATCTACTGAATCTGAATTGTTTTCTGGGATAACTTTGCTGAATTCCTCTTGACAAGAGACCAGATTTAGGCCCAGTATGGTCAGCACTATGGCTGATATCGAATTTAAAATACGTTTCTTCATAATTGGCATTTATTCAATTGTTATTCTGGTAATTCCCCTGGCATCGACATTATCAAACTTAGTAAAATCGCCTAACAGTAATAAAGCTCTTTTTCCATCGTCAGATTGTGTTTCGATTATATTTGTGATGTATCCATTGACTAAACCAGTATTATTCATTCCTTTTACAAGATCTCCTGCAGAATCCAGAATCATAAAATTGGATCTAGAGATATTATTGTATGAGTTGAAAATTCCTGAAACAGCAATAAGACCATCATCCATCAATAACCCGTAGCTTAAATTCACATTATCTCCGAAAGATTTCACTTTAAAGTTGCTGTCGACAGAGCCATTGGTGTTTAACATGATTATATTTGCTGATGTTACATTATTGAAAGTTTTAAATTCCCCAGTAACCAAATATTTTCCTAATTTTTCATTATAGGAGACGCTTTTAACTGTATAACTAGCACCACTTCCGACATTAAAAGTTTTATCTACAGTTCCGTCTGCATTTAGTCTGACTATATATCCTGCGGGGGAATCATCAAATCGTGTAAATTTCCCAAATATTACTGTTTTCCCTTTTTGGGTTCCAGTTTTATGGTAATAGGCATTAACTGTTCCATTAGCACCTGCCAAGGCTTTTCCTGCAGTAAACCTAAAGGATTTATCTAATGTTCCATCAAGGTTTAACATTGCTACAGACCTAATTTCTGTACTATCTAGAATAATAGAATCTCTAGTTTCCATAAAATTAGGTTTTCCATAAATTCTGTTAATATGGAATCTGAAATCTCCAATTGCTAAAATTTTTCCATTATGTTCATATATATCTCTTATGGCGTTGTTAAATCCACCATTAAATTTTGGATAATATCTTATAGTATCAGGAAGGTGAGGGGGTCTAAATGGTTTTACAGCCATTGTATCAATTTGACCATTAATATATAGTCTAGTGATATTGGAAATATTATCTGTTCTCTGATCATAACCAGAGAATCCGCCAGCAATATAGTAAAAATTCTGAATTTGTATAATTGAGCTTAACCAACCCTGTACACCATTTCCAGCTCTAAATGAAGCGTCATATTCACCATTTCTGAAAGTTCTTACAATTCTGTTGGTGGGTTTGATATTACCTTTATTTTCATAGTTATTAAATCCACCTATAAATATTCTTTTGTCTTCCGTTGTGGTCAACATTTTATAAATTCCACCTCCAGTTGCACCATATTTAGCTTGCCAAGTAGGGTCTAATTTTACTTTACCTTGAACGGAGAAGTTTGGTCCATAAAAGATAACATCATCGATCATTATTGTGGTAATACCTGTACTAGCAAATTCAGGCACTTTTACTGTAATTTCTTGGTCTGTTATGGATACTATTTCTGCTTGTTGTCCATTAAAAGTAAATACAGCTTTATCTTTGTACGAGGATAATCCTGTGACTTTGATTTTAACTTGAGTTCCAGGTCCTCCAGTTTCAGGTGAAGGTTTTTGTGTCCTTTCTAGGACTACGCCCAGAGTAGGTTTTCCCTCCTGATAAGGTTCAGAATGAAGTTCTGTTTCTTTGGAGCATGAAAGTAACCCTAAGAATAATAAACCGAATAAAATGAATAAAATATGATTTTTCATAATTTTAGCGTTGGCTTTGTTTAACATCCTCCACAAAATCATTTGAATTAGGAGTTAATCCAAACCACGATTTTGTGTAATTAATAACATGAATAACTCCATTATTTGGTTGTATATCTGATGTTGAAATAGGGCAACTTATATAGACATCAGGTTCCGTGTAATCGTGGATATAGGACAACCAAATTTGTCTATATCCTCTATATTTTAATCTTGATATCTCATTTCCTGCATCATCAGTTTGTATTACATCATTAAACACAACTCCAATATTAGATACATATCCCGAATATGAGATATAATTTTGTCCAGGATAAGTTCCTTTAAGATCAAAATCAATTTGAGGGTAATCTTGCAATAAATTTTTCCCTTTGAACATGTATTTTAGTAAATGCTTTCTCCAAATCGACGGTTCAATTTCATCCAATGTTTTAATCGTATCTAAACCATCGGCAAATAAAGTTGGGTTTAATCTGTTTGTTATTAACGTTCTGATATTTCTGTCTGATGGTGCAAAAAATGTAAACTCTTCATTTTGAAAAGTTTCCTCTAAACCTGCTAATTTTATGACTTGAACAACAGAGTCAAACATTACTGGGTTTGTTTCCAAGTATTGTAGAATGCTGCCATCATATTTAGCTTGTGCCAATCCTCCATCTTCGTAATAATCATCTTTATTACAAGCTGTAAAAATTATGAGTCCTAAAAAGAAGAGCATTATTTGCTGGATTTTAAAAATTCTTTTCATAATTAACGTCCAATTGTTGTCCAATATTGATTTAATTGCATGTATGGGTTATTATTGAGAGCCGAGGCATCTATAGGCCAGGTCCAACCACCTCTATTATACTGATCGAGCGTCAATGGACTCATCGTCCATTCTGCACTCATAATCCTTCTGGTTCTGATGAGGTCAAAATACCGAATTCCTTCCCCAATCAATTCTCTTTCTCTTTCCAAAAAGATAAAGTTTTTAAGGTCTGCACCCCCGCCACCATTATATCTGCTGGCTTGTGCTCTATCCCTTACCATATTTACTGCTGTGGTAGCTTCTTGATCTCTTCCCAACTCTGCACAGGCTTCTGCATATAATAAGATGGCATCAGCATACCTAAAAATGCTGAACGTATTGTCGGGGTTTTTATCTTCATTTCCAGAGGCATACACATTTGTTCCGAATTTTCTCAAAACAAATTGTCCGTTGTCGGAGGTAATATCTTCGAACCACATTTCCCTTCTTTTATCAGCATCACTCTCTGGGAATATTTGGTTCATATAGGTAGAGATAAAATAACAGTGGCTCAATTGGTTGGTGAACCTAGGGAATTTATATGGCCAGCGTAGAAAGTGATCCCAAAAAGGAGCCAAAGCTTCTACATTATCACCATAATTAATACTTTTATAGAATTCAAACAATGATTCTTCACTTCTTCCTTTGGTAACTATAGCCCAATTTTGATCTGTAAAGGGAGCAACTAATTTATGCTGTTTGCTGTCAATCAATTGTTTTCCAAGATTTACTGCTTCAGTATAATATTTCTGCTTGTTTCCAGGATCAAAACTTGCATTCCACATATTCATATGCATCAATAGGGCGATTATTGCACCTTTGGCAGGTCTTGCACCACGCAGTCCAGGGTCATTCAATGACCATGGCATTAAGTCTTTTTGTGGTGAAAGATCAGCAATGCAGTTATTCAACACTGTAACCATCTTTTCTCTCGGCATTGGTTCCGTGTGATATGCTTCTGTATAATATGGTACATCACCATATAATCTGACCATCCAGAAATAAGTGAAACTTCGGATAAATTTGGCCTCAGACATATATCTATCCTGATCAGATCCTGTTACGCCTGGTATTCCTTCCTCTAATTTGCTGATCAAAATATTGACACTTTGAATTACTTCGTAGTATTTGTCCCATTTTGTGATTTCTCGTATTTTGTACCAATCATAGTTAGGATTGTACATAGCTTCAAGAATATTGTTCTTACCTAAAACCTCGATAACTTTACGGGAATTGTAGCTATTAGCTCCTTCGGAGACAAATATCTCACCCGATCTAGCTTCACCAATTGCACCCATTACCCAGGTTTCATTTATTTTTTCAAAAAATCTTGCATAAATGAAAGCTAGATTTGATTCAACATCTTTTTTTGAAAGGTAGAAATTATTCCCAGTCAAACGGTCTATGGGTTCAATGTTTAAATAGTCTTTACAGGCTTGGAATGAGAATAAGAATGCTAAACTTAATCCAATTACTGATATTTTATTTTTAATCAAATTCTTCATAATTATTAAAATGAGATGTTGAAACCTAATGTATAAGCTCTAGGTACTGGATATCCACTTGAAAGATCCCTTCCGAGTGATGAGACGTTTTCTGGATTTGGACCTGAATACTTTGAGAATGTATAAACATTGTCCATTGATGCATAAATCCTGAATCTGTCTAATTTAAATCTTCTTAAAAATTCACGATCAAAAACATAAGCGATTATAATGTTATTGATTTTAAAATAGCTCCCGCTTTCTTCCCATAAAGTTTGGTCATAACGAAATGGTTGTACACTTAAACTTCTAGAGAAATCGAAAGGATTTGGATATTGAGCATTATCCCCTTCTTGTTTCCAATAATTTAGTCCATCTATTGGAACAACGGTTTGTAATCCGAATGGGCTGGTATAAAGACCAAGACGTTGTGCTAAAGCATAATTCAAGATTGTTCGAGACGCTGTGTACGAAGCATATATTGAAAATTGGAAATTTTTGTAATTCAAAGTATTTTGAACACCACCTGTCCATAGAGGTTGGGTACTTCCTGATCTTATATAATCTCTTTGGTCTAAAATATAGTCACCATTTCTATCTAGATATATTGGGTCACCAGCTTTGAAAAATGTTCCATCTGCAGTGCGATATCGTAATCCTGTTAAAGGGTCCACAGGAACATCAGCATCTGTTGCATATACCCCCAAGTTTTGCATTAAATAATTAGACAAAGCGGGAGTTCCAACACGATTGACCATATGTAATTGCTCCCAAGAATCGCCCCACTTGATAAATTGGCCTCTAAATGAAGAAGGTAGTTGCAACAAAACATCTCGATTATATGCTCCATTGATCGAAAAAGTCCAACTAAAATCACTTGCACTTGAAAGAGGTCTTAAATTAATTGCGAATTCATGTCCATAATTGGCAACTCCAGCATCATTAGAATATAGTTTATCAAATCCTACTTCATTACTTAAAAAGGATTCAAACAATAAATTATCTACTTTTTTATAATAAGTATCATAAATGATCTCGACTTTATTGTTGAAAAGATTTAAATCCAAACCTGCGTTATATTGCATTGAGGTTGTTGGTTTTAAATTTGGATTAGGGATAAACTCATAATCAATACCTATCCCTGGAATTTGGTTGTATAACCCTGAAATATTGTACTTACCATAAATTCTTTCCAGAGTACTTGTTGGCATTACATTTACACCCCATGTAAGTCTTATTGATGCAAGATTTATCCAAGGTATAGATTTTATCCATTCTTCATGGTGAGCATTCCATCTTACTCCAATTGCGGGGTTTTTGGTGTATTGATTTTCAAAACCATTTGCTGAGGAGCCATCTAAACGATAAGAAAGATCGAGCAAATATCTGCTTTTATAGCCATAAGAAGCAGACAGAGCAAATGATAGTGCTTTTTCATTTCTAAAATTGGATAGGACCCCACCACCACGCGAGAAATAACCATCAAAACCTAATGGACCTTCAAACTGATCATTTGGCGTCCTTGCTTGTTTTGTAATGGTATTTTGTCTCTGAGCATGTCTTACCTCATTGAAAAGGTTAATAAAGATATTGTGGGTTTCATTGAAATCTTTTGTATAATTCAGGATATTTCTGTTGTAGAGGTTTGACTCACGGCCAGCAAATGAATATACTTCTGAGAATTGTCCTGCAGCAGCAGCTGGTGTAAATTTATCTTCATTGTTTGAAGCGAATTCATAACTCAAGGCTGATTGTATTCTCAATCCTGGCATGATTTCAAATTTTCCTTCTACATAAGGTCTTATTAATTTTGAACTATTGTCATTTTTTGTTCGTATCGCAGAAATATAATCTGCAGATGCAGAATAAAATCCAGGTGGCGGTAAAAGGGTAGAGTTCATTCCCCCTGAAGATACTCCAGTCTGAAGAATACCCGTACCATCACCTTTGTTCTGTTTTCCAAGTTGGGCAAAAACTTGTCCAGTAAATTCAAACCTTCTAGCTGGCCTATAATCCATTCTTAAGTTGGCAGAATATCTGTTGAATCCAGTATTTTTGATTACCCCAGTTTCATTAAAGTAGCCAATATTGGATTTATAGGAAAGTATCTCATTTCCACCGTCCAAACTTAAATTATGATTTTGATTAAAGGTATTTTGATAATAAAGATCTTGCCAGTTCGTCGAATTATTATAATATGCATTTAAGCTATCTGCCAACCAAGGTGTTTCCATGATTTTATCTATCTCAATTTCATATCTAGAATTATTAAGAATTTGAGCTAATTTAATTTGACGTTCAAGGTTTCCCCCAAGAGTTTCTCTTAATTTTGGTGGGGTTTTCATAAATGTACTATGTGTATAGTTTATTCTAGGAACTGGAGAATTACCGCGTTTCGTAGTAATAATAATTACCCCGTATGCACCTTGAGATCCGTAAAGCGAAGTAGCCTGAGCATCTTTTAAGATTTCTATACTTTGCACATCTTCAGGTGGGATTAAAGAGAGAGGGCTAATTCCTGGTCCTTGTTGCTGCAGACCAAATTCCGCAGCTCTATCTGCATCCATAGGTACTCCATCAATCACATATAAAGGTGAAGTCGGCATTAGGATTGATTCGCTACCTGACCCTGTAGTGGTCAAGGTAGAGAGACCACGGATCTGAGTTGATCCTCTAAATCCAGGCGCTCCTGTGTTAACTTGAACGTTCAATCCTGGGACTTTTCCTTGCATCAATTGTTCAAGGTTTGCCACTGGCACATCACGCAAGTCTTTTTCTCCAAGTGAATAGGAGGATCCGGTAGAAGTTTCTTTTTTGCGTGCCACATATCCACGCACTACGACTTCTTCCACTTGATCTTGGGTGGAACTCATCTGTACGTTTAGGCTTGTTTGGTTTGGTCTGACTGTAATTCTTCTTTGTGCAAATCCCACAGCTTTAAACAAAAGAGTTGTATTTGGCGCCACGCTGATGGCAAAATTTCCATTATCAGAGGTTGCAGTAATTGCTCTATTATTTGCTGCATTTAAGATGGTAACTCCTCCAATACCGTTATTGGATTCATCAACCACTCTTCCTCGCACCTCTTGGTTTTGTGCAGATGCGATCTGAAGGCTAAATATGCTTAGGATTAATATAATTAGTTTTTTCAATTTCATAAGGCTTTAGGTTTAATCATCCTCAAATTTTGGGTTGTCATTGCGGAAATGGAAAACAATTTCCCAATCTCCTTTTTTATAAATCCTGAAGTCTAGGCCAAATTCTGCCCAATCACGCACACCACCGAATCCAAGACGCGTATATGCAAACTTCACTTTGGCATTTCCGCTTTCAGCATAATCTGTTTTAACGGAATTAAGGGGGATAGGGTACGCCACATCATATTGGACATATTCTGGGTTTATAACTTTATTGAATCCGTGGACCAAAAGGTCCCATTTTGTTTCATTAAACTTTAAAGGATTTATAAAATTTCCTTCACGATCCATAAACTTAAATCTTAGACTATTTCCTTTACCTCCAGTAAATGGCCTTATATAAACCACTACATCTTTTTTAATGTTATTATTTTCCAATCTAAGCTGTGTTCTTTCTCCGATAACTTTATCATTGATGTAGCTAGGAATGATATAGTCTTGCCTAGTTGTATCTTTTGGTCTTTGTGGGTCAGGAGCTTTTCCACCTGTGTAAGGATTGATATCGGTGTCTGGATAATAATTTCTTTGCCTCCAAGGTATGATCTGGAAGTCTTTGATGATTTTTGTTCCACCCGAGTTCTGTACCTTAATATCAAAGAAGCGAATATCTTGAGTTTTAAGAACAGTATCTACTGGTCTTGGCGTTAAGAGAGCATTCGTTGCCGAAGCCCAAAGAATCAGTCGACCATTGCTATCTACTTCAAAAATTGGTTTCTCAACTAATTTTCTTTTAGCTTCTATTTCTGCCAATGATTTTTCTTTACCATCATATTCGGTGATCCATTCATATGTATTTGCTTTTGTAAAGAGGTCAGTCACTGGGCGTCCATCACCATATCGCGCATTGACGATTTCAAAAGTCATCGGTAGGGTGGAGTTGTCCGCACTTAAAGAAGTAAATATATTGTTGCGACCAAGTATGGGTTCAATTATTTTATTGATATAATCAATGTTTTGGCTCATAAAATCTCGGTCTTCTGGCAAATCATAGATTTCCGAACAAGAAGTTGCAAATCCATAACTGCTAATGAATACAAAGAATAATTTTATTTTATTTGAGAGTTTCATACACTTTCTTTTCTAGGTTCATGGATTATTTTACTTCTCCTTTGTTCACACTCCAATCAGCCATTTGGAAAGTATTTCCAGACCTTGCTCTTTGGACATGTAATCTGTAAAATTTATAGGCAGTCGTGTTGTTTATCCAGAAAACTCTTTGTTGGAATCTAGAAGTGAATTCTTCTCCAGATTTCGAGTCCAATGTTTCCCAATTCTGCCCATCATGAGAACCGGAAAGGGTCCAATCAATTGGGTCTCTTTCAGGAAAGTCATTAGCAGAAGTCAAGGTATAAGAATTTGCAGCTGTTGCTGTATTTAGTTCTACTTGCATCCAAGCTCCATTGAAATCTCCCAGTAAGAATTTTGTTTCTCTATTTCCATCAAATACATATTTGGATGCTTCAACTGCATTAACACCTCCAGAATTTTCCCTTGACACTGAGAATATTCCGCCAACCGTTACGAATAGGTTAGGTGGAGGTGGGATATAAGTTAATCTGGATACAAAGTCATTGAATCCAAAGACATGATCTGTACTCAGCACATGTATAATTCCATTTTTTGCTTCAATGTTAATGGATGCTGAAGATGCTGTAATCCAATCTCTGGTGAATTGGCTATTTTTTGTGTCGGAATATTGAATAACCTTTGGTCCGCCGCCTTCAAAGCCCGATGAACTTGCAGTTGTTAATTTGGCGTTCATTGTTCTTTGGTATTTGAAATCTTGTAATTGTGCCCCGTCTTTTAAGGTCATTGAATCGCTTGGATAATAACCTTTGACTATATACTGTGCCATCATGGTATCCAATTGAAGTAGATCTACATTTGTTAAGTATTCAAATGGTCGATCGGCCTCCTTTCTGGTATTGTTAAGGTTCTGAATAGCCAATTGAAAACTTTGGTTTGTTGGAGCAAAAAGCGTCATTTTTTCATTACCGCTCAGTACTGCATTTATTTTTGTTCTATTCAAAACTGTCAATAAAGAATCAAAGACACCTGGCTTACTTTGCAGGTATTCCAAGATTGTTCCATCATAAGTTACTTTTTGAATAGATTGATTATAATATCCTGAATCTTTGGAGCAACTGCTAACCAAGATCAAGAAGAATATACTAAATAATAGGTTTTTGATTTTCATGGTTTTGCGTTTTACTTCCAATATTCATTTTGGGTTAACATTTTATTTTGAGTCAACACGTCAGTAGCAATCGGCCAATAATGACCATTTTGTCGAATTAATTGGCTCAGTTCGGAATCATCATTTAGGATTTTATAATGTCTGACCATATCATACCATAGATGTCCTTCCCCCATTAATTCTCTTGCTCTTTCCTGAAAAATAGCATCGATAAGCTCACCATTTTTAGCTGCTGAATAATCTACTAAACCTCTTCTTTCTCTAATGGTATTCAATAATTCGATTGCTCCTGCTTGTTCTCCAATTACTGCCAAAGCTTCTGCTCTTAAGAGATACATATCTTCTAAACGGGTAATTATTGTTGCGCTCGAATAGAATCGGAAAGTTGGGTCCGTAACTCCGCCCATAATGCATTTTACTTTACTGAAAATCGGATATTGTCCATTGAAGTTTTTGAAATAGACATCGGTTACGGGATTTCCCAATGTATCAGCAGAAAAGCGTTCATCAGTAGCTTCATTGAAGATTGATAGGATTTTTTCCTTTGGCATATACATATCGGGGATACTCTTATTTACTACGGGAGAGGCTAGGGTTAATTCTTCGATATGACCGGTGAAAGAACCTTCTACGTGATTATAAATGTGTCCAAATCCAAATAGTTGGTTGGGATTTTTATCATAGAAAAACCCATTTGGATCAGTCATATTTGCTGTTGACAGCAAGCCTAAACTTCCCTTTTGTTGGTTGTCTATCACAAATTTTGCATAAGCTGCAGCATCGGGATAGTTACTTTGCCAAGCTGCAACATGGGCAAGGATTGCATAAGCTGTGGTTTTACGGACTAATGAGCCTTTCCATCTATCATTCGTCTCATTGTAATAATTTCCTTGCTGTTGCTCATCATTTAGGCTATATAAGAAAGGAAGGTCATTAGCTGCAGCCTGCATTTCCTGTTCTACCCAAGCCAATACTTTTCCTTGATCCTCTCTTGGTTGATCCGTGAAAGTACCTTCTTTTGAAGAAACTATCAATGGAACATTTCCCCAAATCCTGACCATGTAGAAATATGCAAAAGCTCGAAGAAAACGAGCCTGTGCTATATCTACAGTCATATTATTTGTCGTGTAACGCTCATCTTTCTCTTTTACTTCCGGTATTCTTTCAAGGAATATATTTGCTGCGTTGACCACTGCATACCATCTCCTCCAGCTTTTCAGATCATTCATAACTCCAAATGAAGCGTTGAGGTCATTGTTAGCGATAGCTTTTAAATCTTGCCTAATTGGGATAGAAAATTCATCTGACCTAACATCACCATATAACCAATGAGCATTATGGTCATTTAAAGCAGATTTGGTCAATCCATAGATTCCCATTAATGCCCCTCTGGAGTCCTCCATGCTCAACCACATGTTTTCTTCGGAAACCAACCGAGTGGAGTTGACATCCAACATTTTTTTGCAGGAAACAAAAACCTGACTCAATACAATTAATATGATTAATAATCTTTTCATGTTCAGTTACAGTTTAAGTTTGAAGCCTAATGCATAAGTTCTAGGAATTGGCAGAGAATAACCTTGGTCATAACCCATGTAATTGACTAATTCAGGGTCTCTACCTGAATATTTGCTTAAGGTCAGGAGGTTATTTGCAGAAATATAGACATATAAATCACCTAATTTCCCCAATCGGTTGCCGATGATATCCTTGAAGTTATATCCAATAGAAGCTGTTCTCAATTTTAAGAAAGAGCCATCTTCAAGGAACAAGGTTTGGTTTGTTTGGAATGGTGAAACTGAAGACCATGGGTTGTATAAGGGATATTGGTCATAGTCGCCTCTTTTTTCCCAATAGGTTATTTCTTTAATGGAGTTAATACTGCTGGCATTTTCATTTTCGATGAAATTGAATCGATTTGCCATTTCTTGGTTTACAATTTTTCTACCGAGGTTAAAATAGAAATTTAAGTTCAGGTCAAAATTTCTATAAGCAACCATATTGTTCCATGAGCCACTCAGTTTGGGAATAATATTTCCTTGAATAACTTTGTCTTCTTTGGTTATTTGATTATCTCCATTGCTGTCGTTCCAGATTGGATCTCCAGCTTTAAGGACGATTCCATTATAGGTCATTTTCTGACCAGAACTTTCAGGTACCTCTTTGTCTGTCTGGTACATTCCATTGTTCTCATATAGCCAGAAAGCATCGATTCTTTCTCCAATTTTTAACAGCCTATCATTCACTTCGATTTGATCATAACCAAAAGGCAGTGCGAGTAGTTTATTTGTATTAACGCCTAAGACAACTCCAGTATTCCAAGTTACTTTATCATTTTGTATTACATTTCCGGAAGCAGAAAGGTCAATTCCCATATTGCGAACATCCATTCCAGATTCATATTGATATTGGTACCCAAAATCTTTTTTGCCCGGTAGCATGATTAATTGATCTTTCGTGTCTCTGATATAAGCATCAAGGGAAACTTGGATATTTCTGTTTTTAAAGCCAAGGTCAAATCCAATATTTATATTGTCTGAATAACTCCAAGGCAAATCATAACCAACCCAACCCACATCATAAGGACGCACCAAAACTGCGATTCCATTATAACCAGGGACAATAGAATTTCCAGTATAACCAAATTGTGCGGTATAGCTAGGTCCTTGGGAATAATTGTCGAATAAGTTGTAATGTCCAATCCTTCCAACACTCGCTCTGATATTAAATAAACTCACTGCCTCATTTTCTTTCATCAAATCATTTTTAGCATTCCAACCCAGTGCGAGAATAGGAGAGAAGAACCATCTGCTCGTTGGCTGAGCATTTGAAGATCCATCATAACGAAGAATTAAAGCAGCAGTATAGGATCCATTGTAAGTATATGAAGCTTTTCCGTAGAAATTGATCATATTGTGCTTCGTACGATCCAAAAATTTATAAACTAATTGTCTTGGAAAAGCTGTAGGATTTAGATATTCATCATCATATGGGTCAGTTTCTAATAAATTTAACTTAATAAAGTCATTCACACCCTTATATGCGTATGCATAATTATACTTATAGGTATCCCATACTAAATTATTTCCTACTTCAGCATAGAAGTAATTCGATCCATTTTCCTTGTCATAACTTATTTGATTATCAACCATTAATCGTTGGTTGTAGCCATAATAGTTTGATGCGAAATTGCTGTTTTCTAGAATAGTGCTCGGATAGAATAGATCTCTATATCCTTCATTGTAATCTACTCCAAATTTACTTTTGAGTTTAAATGGCCCAACATTTACTTGGAATCTAAAAAAGCCTTCGAGTATATTGTTAAAGTTTTTGTCAAAGCTTTTATCGAACTCTTGCAGATAAGTATCGTAAACCTCTTTATTTGGAGCTAATGGTGCTCCTAGATCTGGGAAATAGCCCATCATTGCAAAGCGATTTCTTAAATTTCTGTTCCTATCTCTGCTAATTCTTGCAGCATTAAATAATGTTTCAAAATTCAACCATTTGAATGGTCTCAAATTAAGGTAGAATCTTGCATTGTACTTGTCAAATTTAGTATCATCAGCTACTCCAGATGTTTTTACATTACCTAGTGAGAATTGAAATGTAGCTCTTGGTTGTCCTCCTGCTATGTTTGCATTTACACCATGATTAAGGCCATTTTGATAATAGCTATCACTCCAATTGGAAGGTCCATAATAATCATTGTTCAAAGAGTCACTGAGGTAAATAGGATAAACATCATCATCATTGAACCTTCCATTTGTTGTATATAGATCATAGAACTGTTTTCTAAATGCATTTTCATAGGCCCCATTAATGGTTGTTACATTTGGTCTTTGAGACATGCCGATATAGCTGTTTATGGATATTCTTTTTTGTCCATCAGATGGAGTTTTTCTAGAAGTTATTTCGATAACCCCATTAGCTGCTAAAGGTCCGTAAGTAGCTACTGCTGATAGATCTTTCAAAACTTTAATGCTTTCGATATTGTCGAAATCAATATTTGATAGGAGATTATTTTCAGTTCCAATTCTTTCGATATCATAGTTTTGAATATCAAATGCAAAAGGATGTTCCCCGATCAAAGGAACCCCGTCCATGACTACTAAGGGTTGGCTTGCATAAATATCTCGATTGCTGAGAATAGGTTTGCTGATTCCCCTGACGAACATTTGAATATTTGTTCCTGGTTCTCCATTGGATTCAGAGACATATACTCCTGGCAATTCTCCTTTAATATATTGCTGCAAGCTATTTGCAGTAATTAAGGAGGCTCCTTTCATGTTCCTTAAGTTATTGAACTTAGGTAAGTCCAACTCATAGATTGGTTTTAATTCAGCCAAAGTGTCTATCGGCGGGGGAACAGAATCTGTTTCTGTTGTATCCTGCAGTGACAGGTTGGAGAAATTAGCGTTATGACTATGGGCATGCCCCACAGACATAGACATAAAAATCAGTAACGATTTAAACTTCCATAATACACTCATATTAACAGTGTGGTTTGTTAGGTTAGTAAATTGTAAATATATATTACATGACGGTTATGGACAGTAAACTGCCGTGACCATAATGTTAATTATAATTAAATGGGTTTAGCTAAAACTAAAGAATGGTATTTGTTCGTCGTTCATTCATAATTTAAATTCGGTTTATTTTAAATAAATCAGTTAGGTGCAGCTTTGGTTAATTGAGTTTAGTTTGGGTAAAACATCGGTACCCCATTACCGTTAACTATCCGGAAAATAAATTGCTAAGTGAAAAAGGTGTAAAAAGGTTCATGTCTTATCTGTTTTAGTATTGTTTATTAATGGTTAAGACTAATTTATGAATTAAAAACGTTTTAGCAAATTTTTTTTAAAAAAATAGGAAATCCTGTCCAAATCTGCTTTAACGTTAAAGTAGACTTAGAAAATTGTAACAATTAAAAAGTTTTATTGTAATTCGATATCTATTTATTCAACCTCCACGACAATATTCTGTTGATTTTATTGCCCTGGTTCATTTGAGTTACTTTTATGTCAATTAATTTGTGGTATTCAAGTATTGCTTTTAGAGGTTTCAAATTCTCCTTGTTTGATACCAAAACAGTGCATAGTCCTAATTGATCTTTAAGTTCTATGCTTTCATAAATCATATTACTGATAAATTTCTTTTCACCCCCTGGATACCATAATTCATTGGATAGTCCTTGGAAGTTAGTTTTACTGCTTTCTGTTTCTTGATGTAATTTTTGGTTCTTTTTGATCACTGTTTGTCTGTAATCATCACGTGATTTGTAGAATGGGGGATTACAAAGCACGGCGTCGAAATATTCATTGGGTTGAATAATTCCTTTTAAGATATGGTCAGGATTTTCTTGCTGTCTAATTTTAATTCCTTTTTTTAGATAAGGATTGTCATTCAGGATTTTGTTGGCATGCTGAATAGAAGGTATATGCGTTTCAGCTGCCACAAAGTTCCAATGATATTCCAAGAAACCCAGTATTGGGTAGATCAGGCTTGAACCTGTACCAATATCTAAGACATTTACTTTTTTTGGGTTTTTGGCTTGAATCAAATCAGCAAGATAATGGATATAATTCAATCTTCCCGGAATGGAAGGGCTGAGGCTATTGGGTAAGATGTCCCAGTGGTTGATTTTGTATTCAGATTCCAATAGAGCTTTGTTCAAAAGAAAAACCGCTTCAGAGTCTCTAAAGTCCAATGATTGTCTGCCATCAGGAAGGATTTGAATATGTTTTTTCAGTTGGTGCACGTGCTTAATCAGTTTCTTGAAATCATATTCCTGATTGAACTTATTGCGCGGGTGTAGATTTTTTGAGATTTTTTCCATTATTTTTACTTGTCACAAAGATATCTATTAAAAAATTAAAATGATCGAATCCAATATATTATTGGTCATGATTCTCTTTTTTTTCATGGCCATGCTATTCGTCCTTTCTCAAAGGTTTAAAATTTCGTATCCTATCTTATTGGTAATTGGAGGATTAGCTATTTCTTTGATACCTGGATTACCAGAGTTTAGTATAAACCCGGATATGGTATTTTTGGTTTTTTTACCGCCTCTATTATTTGAAGCTGCCTGGTATACTTCCTGGAACAGTTTTTGGCAGAATAGGAGATCAATTTTAACGATGGGATTCGGGTTGGTTTTCGTTACATCCATAGCTGTTGCCTACTTGTCGGTCAATTTAATTCCAGGCTTTACTTTGGCATTGGGTTTTCTTTTGGGAGGTATAATCTCTCCGCCGGATGCTGTTGCGGCAACATCAGTTTTGAAAGGTGTTACTATGCCTAAAAGGGGGATTACCTTGTTGGAAGGCGAAAGTTTAGTAAATGATGCCGCTTCTTTAACTGTATTTCGCATGGCATTGGCAGTTATTATGACTGGAGCATTTACCATGCAAGAAGCAGTAGTAGGATTCTTTACATTGGCGATAATGGGAATCTTTGTGGGTCTAGTGATTGGCCATATCCTATATCTATTTTTAAAATATATAGCTAAAGCCTCCAGTATCACAACTCCGATTACTTTGATAGCGCCATACCTCATGTATATTGTTGCTGAACATTTTGAATGGTCCGGTGTATTGGCAGTTGTTTCAGGTGGGTTGTTTTTGTCCTTTAGGTCTAAAGATTATATGGATTATCATACCAGAATACAGACTCGTGAGGTTTGGGAGACGGTAGGGTTTTTATTGAATGGCTTTGTCTTTATTCTTATAGGTTTAGAATTACCGATTATAATTGAAGGCATAGAAAGTTTTTCTAAAAGTTGGGCTATTCAGATTGCTCTTATCATTACCTTAGTAATCATTGTTATTCGGATTGCCTTTATTTACTTAGCGACGTTTGTTCCGAGGCTTTCCTCTCGAGTTCGCAAAAAAGAACCAAAGCCTGGATGGAAGATGCCATTGATACTTGGATGGGCAGGCATGCGGGGAGTGGTGTCATTGGCCTCAGCACTTGCAATCCCGATTTATATTTCAAGTGGACAGCACTTCCCGCATAGAAATCTAATTTTGTTTATAACCTTCGTGGTTATCTTGGTTACTTTGGTAGTCCAGGGTTTAAGTTTGCCATGGTTGATCAGGCTGGTAAAATTAGAGGGAAATTCTTCTGAGATTCCTGAAAGTGTACAAATCGAGGCGATCCGATATCGTCTAGTGAAAGAGGAAATGGAACTGTTAAAGTCTAAATATGCTCAAGAGTTGGAGGATAGCAATACTGTAAAAGCAATTAACCTTTCACTAAAGCGAAGCTTGGAAGCACGAGCGACTAATCTGGACAGTGAGTCAAAAATTAAGATTGCAAATGAAAGAGAGCTTTATAAAAAAGTGATGCAGGATTTGATTGATGTTAGAAGAAATATGATTTATACCATAAGAGGGGAGAAGAGTTATGATGAATCCATTTTGAGAAACTTAGAGCATAACCTCGATTTAGAAGAGTCAAGATTGAACAGGAAATAATTGATTATGGAATTTCTGCCGTTTTTACATCTTATAGATATAAAAATAAGATGAAAATGAAGAGGTTAGGGATTTATTTAATTGTTATTGTTTGTTTGATAGCTTGTAGGGAATTAAAAAGTTCTAATGAATTGACATCAAAAGATTTCAACCTCAATGATATTTTTCCTGTTTATTCTATACAAGAGCTTGAATATTCAAAAATTGTGGATGCAGTTGAGAATTATATAACGGATAATTCAGAAGAGAAGGAAACTCTAGTTAAGAAATACTTAATTAATAAGTTGAATTTTTCTAGTGTTTTTGAAGGAAGTTTTGAAGTTAATTATTCAGATGAAGTTAATCTTTTTAGGAGATCTGACATATTGGAATACGCCATTCAGAATCTTTCAAATTCAGAGAAGGATAGACTGAATTATATGACCCAATTGCTGGATCAAAATAAATATAATTATATGGGTTCTCTGATAAATGGCAAAAATTATATTTTCATAGAGGATAAAGATAAGGTTCAGTCGCCGTATGAAATATATGAATTTGGTCTACCATTATTAACGGCTGATAAAAATCGAGCAATAGTTTTATTGGATATAGATTGTGGTCCATTGTGTGGTTCTGGACATATATATTTATTATCCAAGGAAGGGAGTGGTTGGAAAGTCTATAATGATGGGATGGTTTATATAAAATAATCTTAGAGTTTATAATAACTATAGAAAAACTCTTTGATGGCCATTGCTTTTTCCTTATCATATTTAAAACCAAGCCTATTAGCCACTTCTTTTGCCATTTCATCGAATACGTCTAGAATCTTTTCACAGGCTATCCAATTTTCCTCAATTTTACTTCCTGCAAATGTTTCTTCCAATTTTTTCCATTCATCAGGGGTCAAGTATTTCTGAAAAAGCCTGCCATATTTATTCGTGGTAATTTGCCAATTATTATTGCTTGCGATATACCATTCGATCATTGGAATAAGATATTCTACCCGGATTATTTTTTCGACCATAATCTTCAGATAAAACAGGTCTTTCCTTGCCAAGCATTTGGGAAGATAGGTGACATCCCACCAGAAATCTGTCACGACTTCTTGAAACTCTTCAAATGATGGTTTTTTAATAATACTAATCTGATGGGTTGGAGGTTGAAGATGTTTTGTTATTTGGTATTTATCGGCAATTATTGAATAGCCAATGTCCCAATCTTCTGGAAGTTTTTGGTTTGCAACTTCCGATTTAAACTGGTCTACGCTATAAATCTTAAAATCAACTTTTACACCATCTATATATTGTACCATTTTCATGGCATGCTTGCCTTGAAAAGCTTCGGAATCTTCTTCATAATAGTTGAGAACATTGCCGAATTGATTGATCCATTCTTTGTTTTCGAGGTAATATTCAGTTTCCTGAAATACTAGTTCAATGTCGAGGTCACTAAAATCATCAATAGGTGCCAATGGGTTTACCAATGAGCTAGTGATGAGTGCTGCCCTGATATCTTCATTATCATGAATCCAATTTTTTATTGCCTGTAATTTTTGGTTTCTAATTTCCATTCTGTCTCCTTGAAATTAAGTTAATAAAAAAATCCCAATGGAAAGTCCACTGGGATTTTTGTCTATTACGTTAATCCAACTTATTTGTTTTGATTGTCAATCCATTTACGTGCATTGACGAATGCTTCCAACCAAGGAGTTACTTCGTCCTTACGTGCATCAGGGTAGTTTGCCCAATGCCATTGGAATACTGAACGTTCGATATGAGGCATTGTTACTAGGTGACGACCAGTTTTATCCGTCATCATTGCAGTGTTGTAATCAGCACCATTTGGACTATGAGGATATTGATCGTAAGCATATTTAGCTACAATATTATATTGATCTTCAGTTTTCGGAAGGTTGAATTTACCTTCACCATTTGATACCCATACACCAAGCGTTGTACCTGCCAAAGAAGACAACATTATGGAATTGTTTTCTTGAATCTTAACAGACACAAAGTTAGACTCGTGTTTCTGAGAAGTATTATGCAACATTTTTCCATGAACATCATGATCAGGGTTGATCAACTCGAGTTCCATGAACAGTTGACATCCATTACAGATACCAACGGATAATGTATCCGGACGTGCGAAGAATTTTTCTAGAGCTGTTTTAGCTTTTTCGTTGTAAAGGAATGCTCCTGCCCAACCTTTTGCTGACCCTAATACATCCGAGTTTGAGAAACCACCTACAGCACCAATAAATTGGATGTCTTCTAATGTCTCACGGCCCGAAATTAGGTCAGTCATGTGAACATCTTTCACATCAAATCCAGCAAGGTACATTGCATTTGCCATTTCACGTTCAGAGTTAGAGCCCTTTTCACGGATGATCGCAGCTTTTGGTCGAGGATTGCTTGAATCCACAGCGGGTTTTTTACCATCAAAATGAGCTGGGAATTCAAAACGCAACGGTTGGTTTTTGTAATTTTTGAAGCGCTCTTCTGCAGTTCCATTTTTGGATTGTTTTTGGTCCAATAGGAAAGAAGTCTTGAACCACGTATCTCTTGTTTCCTCAACATTGAAGCTGAATGAATCGTCGTTGTTCTTGATAGTGATAGTTTGACCGTTTACTGCTTTACCAATTTTGAAAGCCTCAATTCCTGAATCTGCAATTGATTTTTCAAAAATTGAATCATCTTTCGCTTGAAGTACTAGACCGATATTTTCGTTGAATAAAGCTTTTACAGTATCTTTTTCATTTAATCCAGATAGGTCGTATTCTGCAGCTAAGTCAATATCTGCAAAACACATTTCTAATAATGTGGTTACAAGGCCGCCTGAACCAATATCGTGTCCTGCAGCGATTTGTCCTTCATTAATTAATCCTTGGACAGTATTGAAAGCTCTCTTAAAGTATTGTGCATCCTGAATGCTAGGTACATCGGCTCCAATTTTATTTAAGATCTGAGCAAAAGTAGAACCAGCAAGTTTAAATGAATCTTGAGAAAGGTTGATGTAATAAATTGACCCTGCATTTTTCTTCAATAGCGGTTCAACAACCTTATTGATATCTGTACAGTTACCACCTGCAGAAATAATAACGGTTCCCGGAGCAATTACATTTTCTCCATCAGGATATTTCTGTTTCATAGACAATGAATCTTTACCTGTTGGGATATTGATTCCTAATTCTATTGCAAAATCTGAACATCCTTGAACTGCTTGGTATAATCTAGCATCTTCCCCTTCATTGTTACATGCCCACATCCAGTTTGCTGATAATGATATCCCAGACAAGCCATTATAAATCGGAGCAAATACAATATTGGAAAGTGCTTCACCGATTGCATTTCTTGAACCTGCAACAGGGTCAACTAATGCGACTAATGGCGCATGTCCAACAGTTGTTGCAATTCCTTCTTTGGATTTATAATCCAGTGCCATCACACCTACATTGTTCAGAGGTAGTTGAAGAGGTCCAACACATTGTTGTTTTGCAACGCGACCACCAACACAACGGTCCACTTTATTAGTTAACCAATCTTTTGAAGCAACAGCTTCTAACTGAAGAACCTGATTTAAGTAAGTAGGGACTTCACTTACATTATATTGAAGGTCAGCGTATTCGTGCTTAACCTTTTTGTCATTCATGATTGTTTTTGGAGACGATCCAAAGAAGTCTTCCAAAGCATAATCCATAGGTTTTTCACCAGATGATTGCGACTGGAAAGTAAATCGGTGGTCAGAAGTAACATCCCCAACAGTATACATTGGTGATCGTTCGCGATCGGCAACAGTTTTTAGTTTTTGGATGTTTTCTTCGGAGATTACCAATCCCATACGTTCTTGGGATTCATTACCTATAATCTCTTTTGCAGATAGGGTAGGGTCACCAACAGGTAACTTATCCAAGTCGATTAATCCACCTGCGTTCTCCACTAATTCTGACAGACAGTTCAAGTGTCCACCAGCACCATGGTCATGGATTGAAACGATAGGGTTTTCGTCACTTTCTACAAATGCACGGATAGCATTTGCTGCACGTTTTTGCATTTCAGGGTTAGATCGTTGAATGGCATTTAGCTCGATTCCAGATCCAAAAGCTCCCGTGTCAGCAGAAGAAACTGCGGCTCCACCCATACCGATACGGTAGTTTTCACCACCTAAAACAACAATCTTGTCTCCAGCTTGAGGTTCATGTTTTTTAGCTTGGTTCAATTTACCATATCCGATACCTCCCGCTTGCATGATTACTTTGTCATACCCTAATTTACGACCATTTTCTTCGTGTTCGAATGTTAGAACAGAGCCAGTAATCAAAGGTTGTCCGAATTTATTTCCAAAATCAGAAGCTCCATTAGATGCTTTGATAAGGATATCCATCGGCGTTTGGTATAGCCATTTTCTTTCCGGCATTGCTTTTTCCCAAGGGCGGTCATCCATCAATCTTGAGTAAGCAGTCATATATATTGCTGTCCCAGCTAGAGGTAAAGCACCCTGCCCACCAGCAAGGCGGTCACGAATTTCTCCACCAGAGCCTGTAGCAGCACCAGAGAATGGCTCTACAGTAGTAGGGAAATTATGAGTTTCAGCTTTTAAAGAAATTACGGAGTCAAATTCTTTCTCGGTATAAAAGTCTGGTTTGTCTCCAGATTTTGGGGCAAACTGAGTAACTCGAGGACCTTTGATAAAAGCAACATTATCCTTATAGGCAGAAACAATCTCATTGGGATTTGTTTCAGAAGTTTTCTTTATTAGTTTGAATAGGGAGGTAGGCTGTTCCTCGCCATCGATTACGAAGGTTCCATTGAATATCTTGTGACGACAGTGTTCTGAGTTTGCTTGCGAAAAAGCAAAAACCTCTGAGTCCGTTAATTTACGGCCAATTTTTTCAGATAGTTGGTTCAGATAGTCTACTTCTTCAGCGCTCAACGCCAATCCTTCAGATTTATTGTAGGCATCGATATCGTCGATTTCCAAAATAGGTTCAGGAGTAATATTTATAGTAAACATGTCCTGAGTCAGGGCACTGAATTTTTGGGATATCATAGGGTCGAATTCAGAGAATTCGGCATCGACCTGTTGATACTCCTCGATCCTGATAATGCCTTCGATTCCCATGTTTTGGGTGATCTCTACGGCGTTGGTACTCCATGGAGTAACCATAGCAGCTCTAGGACCTACATAATAGTTGTCCAGTGTTAAATCGTCGAGTTTTTTTGAGTTGCCGAAAAGCCAGTTTAGTTTGGAAATATCCTCGGTAGATAAATCATTTTGGGTTTGAACAGCATAAACTGTGTTCAATGGGTTCACGAAGAAATGAATCATTATAAAAGTGAATTTGAACGTCCTTCAATTATTGTGCAAAGTTACGCAAATTATTTAAGAAATATTACATTTGTAGAATGGCGTTAAGGCGAATTAACAAAGTTCAACGTCGGAAATTATCCATTTTCCTGCGTTGTATTATCATTTCATTCTTAGCTTGGACCTTGTTTGCAATTTCCAGTGATTATACCTTCACAAAAAAGGCAAGCATGACCTATGTTAATTTGCCAGAAAACAAGGCTTTTCACCCTCTGCAATCCGATACTGTTTCTGTTAAAATCAAGATGTCCGGATGGAAGATGTTTATGGAAAGACTGCATCCCGATACTGCAAAGATACAAGTCGACCTTTCTGGACTGAAATCTAGGAATTTCATCGTCTTCGGAAATCAGATAGGCTTTATAAATAGACAATTTCCTACCGACAAACAAGTGACAGGAGTTTCTCCGGACACATTATACTTTGATTTTTCTAAACAGACCCAACGTAAAATCCCTGTAAAAGCTGTTGAAAATCTTACTTTTCAACGTCAATATGGAGTCATTGGTGCTACACGGACCACTCCAGAATATGTTACAATCACTGGTCCGTTAGAAGATGTAGCGAGTATTGAATATTTAGAGACTGATACAATAAAGGGCAAAGATGTAAATACTGATGTACGAACTGTAGCTTATCTTAACAAACAACAACGTACCAACATAACAATCTATCCGACCTTCGCTGAGGTCATTATACCAGTAGGTGAGATCACAGAAAAAGTTATAGAATTGCCAATTAAGGTTGAAAATAGTAAAGGTTATACATCTGTCCGAGTTTTGCCAAGTAAGGTTAAGGCTACAGTTCTGCTTGCTGTTAAGGACTTTAATAAATATACATCTAGGGATTTTGAAGCTGTAGTTGACCTGGATTCCTGGAAGGATCATAAAGTTTCAAGTTTACCGGTTATTATCACAAAGATGCCTGATTATGTGAAGGTTTTGAGTGTTGAGCCACAGAATGTTGATTTTTTTGTAAGAAGATAATGGGATTGAAAATTGGAATTACCGGAGGTATTGGCGTAGGCAAGAGTGTTGTAACCAGGATTTTCAAAGTATTGGGGATTCCTACTTATGATGCTGATAAGGAAGCGAAAGACATCATGGTAAAAAATGATGCGGTTCGAAATTCATTGATATCTACTTTTGGGAGTGAGACTTATTTAGAGGATGGAAGTTTGAATAGGGAATGGTTGAGTAGTCGAGTGTTTTCGAATTCTGAAGAACTCAAAAAGTTAAATGCCATCGTTCATCCTGCTGTTATCAGAGATGGTGAGGATTGGGCTGCAGCTCAGACTTCGCTTTATAGTGTCAAGGAAGCTGCACTTTTATTTGAAAGTGGCTCATACAAGTCTTTGGATTTTAATATTCTGGTAAGCTCCCCGTTGGAAGTGAGAATTGAACGAGTTATGGAAAGAGATCGCGTGGATAGAGAAGAAGTGTTGAGAAGAATTGGAAAGCAGATGCCTGAAAAGGAGAAAGAAGAGCTTTGTGATTTTATTATATATAATGATGATGAACATAGCTTAATTGAGCAGGTTATGGATCTGCATCAAAGATTTATTTCAAAGTAATTTGATGCATATAATTGAAGATTTTTTAGTCAAGAGAGATAAGGGCTATTACTGTTCTTACGGTGATTTCTATATTGATCCATTATATCCTGTTAAGCATGCTGTAGTATCACATGCTCATGGTGACCACGCTTCTCCAGGTCACAAAAATATTTACAGTACCCAAGGAACAGCATCTATTATGAAATACAGGTACAATAAGCAGCCTGTAGAATCTTTCCATATCAAAGAATTTGGAGAATTTTTTCAGATTAATGGAGTTGATATTTATTTCTATCCAGCTGGTCATATCTTGGGCAGTGCACAGATCCTCATGGTTTATAAAGGAGTTAGGTACCTTTATACTGGCGATTACAAGTTGCAGGAAGATTCTACCTGTGAACCGTTGGAGTTTGTTGAGGCTGAAGTTTTAATCACCGAAACAACATTTGCTAATCCCAATACTAAACATCCAGATCCAGTGTCGGAAATACTAAAATTGGATGTTAAGAGCAATATCTTACTTGGGTGTTATGCCTTAGGAAAGGCACAACGGATAACAGCGATGATAAACCAGCACCTTCCACATAAAGAAGTATTATTGCATTATCAGATTATGCCGATTCATAGAATTTATGATCAATTTATAGATATTCCAATGAAATATGAGGCTTATAATCGTATATCGATGAAAGATCCCGGTGAAAATAAGATTTACTTGGTTCCACCATTGACATTCAACAGTTATAGAAGAGCTAAGAATGTTCTAAAGGCTTTTGCATCAGGTTGGGAGAGATTGCAAGCTCAAAATGATATTAGCTTATATCTTTCTGACCATGTTGATTGGCAAGATATTCTATATTTTATTGATTGTGTTAAACCTAAGGCAATCTGGACATTACACGGAGATGGACGGTTATTACATGATTATTTTGCTGAACAAATTACAATTCGTGATATCCAAAGCCAAACTTTTAGGCCAGATTATTGTTGATAGGTATGAAAATCAATTTGGATAAAAGATATGAACAAGTTTTTTAGAGCACTAATTGCAGGCTGGGGAGCCAAGAAAATGGGACTTGGTTGCTTCGGTACAATTGTAGTATTTATTATTATTTATTATTTGCTAGGTTATTTAGGTTAGTAAATTATAGATCGATAAGACGATAAAAATTATGGAGGTGTCTAAAAAGGCACCTTCTTCTGCTTTATAGCTTTCTGGAGCTCCATTATAATTTCATGAGCAATATTAGGCTGCAAGTCGATGTTTTGTGCTTTTCAGCATGTTGATGGCTTGATTTATCGCAAATAGGGAGTTTTTGCCAACTGGTTTACCGATAAAAGCTTTGTCTTTCCACTTTTTTGCCCATTTTCTGAGGTTATGGGCAATGGCCATCAAACCGAATTCCACAGCGACCTTCTCCAGACCTTTCATTGTGAACCGGGTAAACCTGTTGTTGCTTTTCATCTGACCGAAAACGGCTTCCACTTCTATGGGTCGCTTGCTCCGATGGTACATTCCCTCTTCCGACAGCAGTCTTTCCCGGGCTTTAGCCTTGAGCTTATTGAGCCTGTGGTTCACTTCAATGAGCCGATCGCCTGTAGCTTTATGGCACCCACTCCGC
>NZ_PEBA01000019.1:0-42175 GCF_002734235.1 Sphingobacterium sp. 1.A.5 | reverse complement strand
GGGCAGGGCACACCGAAAGAAACGATGCTATGATGTGGAATCGGTATTCGGAAACATAAAAAAGAACCACGGGTTCAAGCGATTTATGCTCCGTGGAAAGCAAAAAGTGGAAATTGAAATGGGATTATTGGCAATAGCACAGAATATCAGGAAGAAAGCAGCATAGAAAGCTGCTTTTTCTCTACAATTGGACTTCCGAAAGGCAAAAAATGAAAAATCAAGCCGAGGTCATCCACAGACCCTGAGAAATTGATTAGACCAAATATTAACTGAAATATAAATGTGATACAGCCCCGTAATTTCCCCCAAAACCACCCTCATTCCTTAAACAAAGCTGACATTCTTTAGCCTGCTCATTTCCAGTGGCGGCAGGATGGATAAAAGGCCGCGGCCATTGTGCGTCGGCCTTGCCCTTGGATGCTTTCAAGCAATTATCTCCTCCAAAGAGATAATTGATTAGAACGGCATCCTCGGCAATAAGGCATTTTGTTCATGTGCGTTGGGCTAGCGCGACAAGCCACATTAAATGAGCAAGCGTTTTGGTTACTTTTGCGCCTCAAAAGTAACTGCATCTTGCCATGAAATGGTAAAGAATTTGGGTTGTTAGCCCAAGTCAGGCCACCGCGCAAGACTTGCGCTAGCAATGCTAAAGATGGTCGATAGCGTAGCCGAAGCGTGCGCTAGCGTTGCTGAAGATGGTTGGTGTGGACACCAACCATGGCGTATGTGATGCCGCATGGCGTTCAATTGAATTTCAAAGCTACCAATAGAATTTTCAAAGCAGATGTCCGCTCATTTTTAGTGGCGGAAAGATGAATAAAATGCCGCGGCCATTGTGCGAGGGGATTGACCTTGGATGCTTTCAAGCAATTATCTCCTCCAAAGAGATAATTGATTAGAACGGGATCCTCGGCAATAAGGCATTTTGTTCATGCGCGTTGGGCTTGCGCGAAAAGCCACCTTAAATGAGCAAGCGTTTTGGTTACTTTTGCGCCTCAAAAGTAACATCTCATGCCATGAAATGGCATTATTAAATAGTGAAAATTAGCTCTGCTGTAGATGGTTGGTGGGGACACCAACCATGGCGGCCAGGGACACCATGCATAATGTGCGCTATATCCGCAATTACCACCATGTAGGGGTGTCACTATTATAGAATTGATTATTCAACGTCCACTAACCCCGCTAAGGGTGTCACTATTATAGAATTGATTATTCAACATCCACTAACCCCGCTAGGGGTGCAACTATTATAGAGGACAATTCCAAAACCAAATCGTCTCACAAAAAATACCACTCTATTCTTTAAACTCGCAAAATGCTTTTTTTAAGATATCTGAAAATTATTAACCTAAAACAGTCCCATCTTTGTCTTGTTAAAAGATATAAGTCAAACTAATTCAAAATGGATTTTAGATTTAAAAAAACCTTTTCTAGCTTAACCCTTACCTTGTTGACTGCAATGTCTGCATTCGCACAAGATGGGTTAAACAATTTTAAGGTCCCTGTACAACAGGCAGTAACTCACAACAAAAGTCTCATCAATGCAAACCTTGAAAATCAAAAAGTAGCACTGGACAGAGAAAATGTTAAAGGAAAATTATTACCAACTGTATCCGCAAATGCCATGTATGGCTATTTAAACAGTACTTTGGATATAGATCTCCCCGCTAAAACATTGCCTCTATTGGGAACCACAATTTTTGATGGTACCCAAAAAATGAATATGTCAACCCAAATTGGATTGGCAGGCGTAACTGCTACTCAAGTGATTTTCTCGGGATTGCAGATCACGAATGGACAAAAAGCGCTAGAACAAAAATTTAAAGCGCAGCAATTAATGACTGAAGCAGGTTATGACCAACTTGCCCAAGAGGTAATGACAAGTTTTGACCAATTGATGTTGCTCAAAGAAGTGGATCTTTTGATCCTTGATTCAGAAAAACGCCTCAATAAAGAGCATGAAAAAGTTTTAAAAGGAATTGAAAACGGATTCGCAATTCCTTATGACCGTGATAAAATCAAACTGGCAATGCTGGAGCTTGAATCTAAAAAAGCAGAAGTCCAAAGTAACAGAGAATTGCTTTTCTTTAAATTAGAAGAATTGACAGGGATGTCAATGGAGGAATTGAAGGAAGTTAATTATAAACTGGACGAACTCAACCTGGAAATGGATTCAGCAAATCAGATGAACAGAAAAGAGCTGCAAGCATTAGAAGCTTCGCAAAAAGCTTATGAGTTTGTCCTAAAAAAGGAAAAAGGAGCAAAATTACCGCAGGTATTTGCCTTTGGAAACGTGTCTTATTTGAACGCGTTTGGTACCGATTTAACGGTTAAGGATCTTCCTCGTGTGGGTGATTTGAAATTAGAATCCAATCACTTGAGGATGGCGCCGAATTTTGCATTAGGTGTTGGAATGAAATGGACTATTTTTGAAGGTAAAGCTCACAAAACAGCAATCGACAAAGCTAAATTAGATATCCAAATCAATGAAAACAAGCTTGCCGACACCAAGGAAAAACTGTCTTTGCTGCAGCGAAAAACTGAGGTAGATTATAACCTTGCCCACAAAAAAATCCAAGTGAGCAATCAACAGGTTGAAATAGCAAAAAACAATCTGCACCTAGCATCACGTCAATTCGAAGAAGGTCTATCTGATGTGACAGAAAGATTGGAAGCCGAAAACGAATTCTATAAACAGTCTCTAGGCTATTATAATCAAGTACTCAACCAAAGAATGGCAGCATCTGAACTATTGAAAGCAAACGGAAATCTTTACCAAACCATCACTAAATAATCATGAAAAATATTTTATACACTATAGCAGGAATTATTCTTTTACAAAGTTGTTCTGGTGACAACCAAAAAAAGCAAATAAAATTAGAAGGAAAGATCGAACGTGATCAAATCGCGGTCACAACAAAGATCCCCGGGAAAATTCAGAAAATATTGGTCGAAGCAGGTCAGAATGTCCATAAAGGGGATACCTTGGTGATTTTGGAACTTCCAGAGGTAGACGCTAAAGCAATACAGGCAGAAGGAGCTCTTTCCGCTGCGCAAGCGCAATATGAAATGGCAGTGAAAGGTGCAACAGATGGACAAATGAAACAGTTGCACGCCAAAGTAGACGGCTTAAAAGAACAGTACGACTTCGCGCAAAAATCTTTGGACAGAATGAACAACCTTTTGCGCGACTCCCTGATCTCGCAACAAAAGTATGATGAAGTATATGCAAAATATCAAGGTGCAAAAAACCAATACCTTGCCGCTCAAGCCGAATTAGCTGATGTGCAACACGGTGCTAGGATCGAACAACAAAGAATGGCACTAGGCCAAAAAGAACGTGCATTAGGGGCTGTAGATGAAGTGAATGTAGCGGCTAAAGAACGTTATATTTTAGCTCCTCAGGATATGAGCATTGAGAATATAAACTTGCAGGTAGGAGAGTTGGCAATGGCAGGATATAGCTTAGTATCTGGATATATCAATGATGGTACATTCTTCAGGGTAACAATCCCAGAAAGCAAAATCAAGGATTTTGTAAAAGGTCAAAACAAAACCCTTATTATTCCATACTTGGAAAATAAAGAGGTACAAGCTAAAGTCGAAACAATTAAGCCATTGAGCTCTTATGCTAATATCTCAACGGCTTATCCTGATTTTGAAGAACAAGAAACTTTGTTCGAAGTACATTTAAAACCTGTAAATATTCAGGAATCTAAAGACCTGCTAACAAAAGCTACATTTATAGTAAAACAAAATTAAGACATGAAGAATTTTTTGAGTTTATTAAAAAGAGAATTCAGACTCTTCTTCCAAAACAAGGTCTTGCTTGTTCTATTCTTGGGAGCTCCGATTTTATATGGAGTTTTGGTAGGAGGGGTCTATAAAAAAGGAAAGGTTACTAACTTACCTATTATCGTAGTTGATGAAGATAAAAGCCCATTGAGTAGACAATTGATCGATATGTTCAATGAAAATGATGTTATCTATGTAGCCAAGGTCCTTAATGATCCATTCAGAGCAAAAGATGAAGCCCTGAAAACAGAATCTACTGTCGTGGTGCAAATCCCAAGGAATTTTTCTGCAGATGTAAACTATAATAGAAGTACTGAATTGACATTATTTGTAAATGCATCCAACACATTGACCTCAAATTCAGCAATGATGGCAGTAAACGTTGCAGCATCTACTCTAAAAGCTGGGATACAGATCAAGGCGCAACAAAAGAAAGGTGTACCTGAATATGTCGCTTCAAAACAGTTTGAACCCTTCAAAATAACCATGATCAAACAAAACATAAGAAGCGGTAACTATCTTTATTTTATGCTCCCTGGAGTTTTGTTGACTGTATTGCAACAAGTAATGATGTTAGGACTGGCATTGAGTTTTGCCTCAGAATTTGAAAAAGGGACATTCCCGGAACTGGTTCAAAAAAGCAACAATGTATTTGTCCTTATATTGGTGAAAATCTTGCCTTATATCTTTATGTCTGGCTTGATATATATCTTATATTATGGTTATTCCATTTGGTATAGAATGCCATTGAACTTGGACGGCGGAGCATTTTTTGCAACAACCATACTCTTCTTGTTAGCGGTAAGCTTTATTGGGATTTTGGTTAGTATTGCCATTCCAAGTCAGCTGAAAGCTACAGAGATCTTAATGGTCATTGCTACACCGAGCTTTATCCTGAGCGGATTTACATGGCCATTGAGTCAAATGCCTGAATGGGTAGTCGCTATAGCCAAAATGATTCCACTAACACATTACTTGCAGATCTTCAGAACATTAATGATAGAAAAGGGAAGTATAGAATATCTTCAAGGGCCAGTTATTGGACTTGCAATAATAGCAGCTGTGACTCTAATAGCTTCAATTATCCTTCTCCAGATTAAAATCAATAAGGTCAAGAAAAATAAACAGGTCCAAGCAACAGTTTAACTTTGTCTTTTAACAAACCTGTCAAGCATTGAATCACTCGATTCAATGCTTTTTTATTTACACCCCTCGGTCCCTGGGCTTCGACTCCTCTCAGCCACCGAGCCGAAGGGCGGTCCCTGGGCTTCGACTCCTCTCAGCCACCGAGTCGAATGGCCAGTTCTAATGTCTAATGTCTTATGTCTAATGTCTTATGTCTAATGTCTAACCCCTACTTCCCCTCAATAACCACACTTCCTTTCTTACCAGGCGAACCAGAATAAATCTGTCCTTGAGGCATACCTCTAAGACCAGGCTGAGCCATGGAAATACGGCTATAGATCTGACCAATCTCACTGGTTGGATTAACTCGTAACCCACCTTCTTGTACATCCACAAAAAGATAGTTGTTTGCTTTTTTATCGCTGAACTGAGGTTTGATACCAGAAAGATCATACATGATTACAACATCGCCACCATCACCGTTGGGATGAGTCTTGGTGCCATTAAATGCATCTATCCCTCGAGCTATAACAAATAAGGATCCCAATTTATTGAACTTTACATCCATATTGATGTCCGTAGCATTGTTTTTGCTGTCCTGACCCGTAATAACTACATTTTTACCAATCTCAGCATAACCAATCTCCAACTTTACGTCCTTTTTCGCATAAAATTCAATCTTGGACCTATCCTTCATAATCAGCGTATCAATCTTCAAAACCATGGATGAGTCTCCACGGTTGAACACTTTTTTATCCTTCTTTCCAAGTTCTAACTTAGAAATATGCTCTACTTGTTGACCATAAGATAACATGGTACCCAACAATAAAGCTAAACTTAATATATATTTCATTGTACAATTCTCCTTTCTAGTAGGACAAAAATTAAGGGAAATAGTTTAACTATTCCCCTCGCATATATTCAACGATTAGTTTTGCTGTCTTTTCTGAAGCCCCTGGGCTGCCCATTTTTTCAATGAGAACATCATAATTCTCCAAAACACTCGCGCGATGCTCTGGATCAGCAATTAATCTCCCAAGTTCATCACCAATATTGCTTGTTGTACAATCCTGCTGGATTAATTCAATAACTGACAAGTAATTGTTGATCAAGTTGACCAATGATATAAATTGTACTTTAATAACTTGTCTGGCAATCATCACGGTGATTGGATTCGCTTTATAAACGACCACTTGCGGCACTCTTAAAAGAGCGGTTTCTAAAGTTGCAGTTCCGCTAGTAACGGCTGCTGCTTCAGCATTTTTCAACAAATCATAAGTCTGGTCAAAAACAACCTTGATAGGATAGTCACCAATATATCTTTGATAAAGGCTAAGGTCAAAATTAGGAGCACCTGCAATAACGATTTGATGTGCCGGAAAACGATCATATAAGCCAACCATTTCAGGTAATAAATGCTCAATTTCCATTTTGCGACTGCCGGGAAGTAAAGCAATGATTGGACTTTGATCCAATCCATTTCGCTCCCTGAAATCTGACTGGAATTTATACGCCGAAATAGCATCCAATAATGGATTCCCTACATAGTCGACATCATATCTAAATTCCTTGTAGAATTTAACCTCAAATGGTAGAATACAGAACATATGATCAACAACCTTCTTGATCTTATAGACTCTCTTTTGATTCCATGCCCAAATTTTTGGGGAAATATAATAACAAACCCGAATGCCCAACTTCTTGGCAAACTCAGCAATCTTCATGTTGAAACCAGGGAAATCTATCAAGATAACAGTGTCAGGTTGATATCTTTGTATATCTGCCTTTACTTTTTTGAGGTTTTTGGAAATACTCCTCAGGTTTTTCAGAACCTCAATAAAACCCATAAAGGCCATCTCCGAAGTATGAATAAACACGGGAACTCCAGCTGCAGCCTGCATCTGGTCGCCACCTACAATTTGAAATTCCGCTTCCGGATCTTCCTTCTTCAAGGACTTGATCAGATTTGCACCATGTAAATCACCCGAGGTCTCTCCAGCTATTATATAATATCTCATTATTCCGATTAATCTTTAAAGATAAGAATTCTTACAACCATGATGCAAAAATTCAATAAAATGCATAAACCTAAACTTAGTAGCCCACTTTAAACTATTCAATCCTTTCCAATTTGACCTGTCCCAAATCCTTTCGAATTACTAACTAATAGGTGCTTTGTTATACTCTCATTCGTCTCTTGTTCGGACCTCGTTCGGACCTCGTTCGGAGCTGCTTCGGAAAACACCCGAACAAGGTCCGAATCAGGTCCGAACAAAAGAGGACGGAGAGTGGAAGGAGAGTGGAAGGAGAGTGAAACAAGACTATACTCAGAAAAAATAAAAATGACAATATTAAAAACCACAGAAATTAATATTGAACCCATCCAAAATCAAAAAAAATGGCCCGGAATTAATTCCAAGCCATCCTCTAATCAAATATCTACCGACAATAATAATATCTTTCTAAACCATCTCTCTGTCCTTCATTTCAAGTCTATAAATAATAGACAATAGACATTAGACAAGAGACAATAGACACATACAACAGTCAATAGTTTGCAGACATAAAACCTCAACATGTCATTGTCTTATGTCTTATGTCTATTGTCTACTGTCTATGTTTAAATCCCCAACTCAACCTGGAACATAGCGCCCCATGCACTTTTATCATTGTGGTTGTTGAAATTACCGTCTTTGAATGTATAACTTCCATTTAATTGAAATTTCAAACGGTGAGCTTTCATGTACTTGGTAAGACCTACCTCCATAACTTCGGTTTGTCTTTCAAAAGCCTGAATATCTTTATGAGGCTCAACGTAGGTATATCGACCTGCAATTTCATAACCGTGGTTCAACAAATAAGATACTTGTTGATTCACACCCCAACCTTTATAGGCAACTGTTTCTTGAGGATCGTCCTCATCGGTCATATTAAATGGGTTGTCTACATCACGGCGCATGTATTCAGCTTGATAAGCAAATCCTGCATACTTGAATATGGCATCAGCAAACGCAATTTTAAAAGTAAATGGGTTTTGTACAAATCTACCCAATTGACCTGCTTCGCGTTTTGTTCTATCATTATAGCTATAACCACCACCGATTGACAACTTAGGAGTTTCTTCGCGCTCTAAATCACCTTCTTGGTAATCATTGTCATTGGTGAAGTCGCCCAATGGAAGGAATTCAACACGACCGGTATAGGCTAATCCGGCATCTGTTGAAGATGCTGCACGACCCTCACCAGTAGATATCGCTGCCTTAGCATTGATTGGTACATTTCCAATCTTTTTGCTCAAGTTCAAAGAAACACCAAAGTCACGGTCCAACGTGAAGTTCTCGTTTACTAATGAACGATCCGCAAACTGCAACTGACCCGAAGAATTTACACGCTGGCGGTTACCAGGTAACTTGTTCTGACCAAAAGAAATGTAAAAATCATCCGTAAAATTATAGAACATCACCGCGTCCCTTACAATATTTGGAATCTTGGAGTCGTCATAATCTTGGTCACTGCGGGTAAATGCCAACTGAACCGAATAGGAAATCTTAGGTGTATAAATATAACCATCCATACGCATTCTTAGCCTCCTGATACGAGCATCAAACTTACCATCATCTATGCCATTTAATTCTTCCTTGTATCCTAACCGGTTTTGCATACGGAACCTGAAGTTCACATAAAACAATGAATCACTGGATTTATACTGAATTCCTTTGAAATTAAGGATCGTTGCACGGTCATCACGTTCTTGGGCGTAGGCTGATGTAACTCCAATAATTACAAGAGTTAAAATAAGGTAAAGGTGTTTTAATTTTTTCATGTTAAATAGATGGTTCTTGTTGGCTTAAGCAATGAAAACTTCCTAATCCCCAGATAATATCTACGGAATCAATTCCAATTACTTTTCTATCAGGAAAACAACTCTGGATGATTTCGAGAGCCTTAGTGTCATTCTTATCATTGAAAACAGGTACAACGACAACTTTGTTTGCAATATAAAAATTTGCATAGGATGCAGGCAATCGTTGGTCATCGTATTCAACTGGTCTTGGCATGGGTAATTCGATGATTTTCAATGGTCTACCATCTAATAATCTCATGCTTTTCAAGTTTTCCAAATTCTCCTGAAGCAACCCATAATTTTCATCATTATGATCTTCCTCAACCACAGTTAAAACAGTATCCTCAGATACAAAACGCGTAATATCATCGATATGGCCATCTGTATCATCCCCTACAATCCCATCACCTAGCCACAATACCTGTTCTTGCCCATAATAATCTTTTAAATAACCTTCAATCTGATCCTTGGTTAGATGTGGATTGCGGTTTTCGTTCAATAGACAAGCCGTCGTGGTCAGCACAGTACCTTTACCGTTGAATTCTACTGATCCTCCTTCCATAACGATGGGAGGGGTAAACAATTTCAAGCCAAATTCATTGGCAATTCTAGTGGGTACCACATCGTCCAAATCAAAAGGAGGGTATTTACCACCCCACGCATTATAACCCCAATCCACAATTGCTTTTTCGCCTGTTTCCTTATTGATCACAAATGCAGGGCCGTGGTCGCGACACCACGCATCGTTGGTCGGGTTAAAATAAAAACTGATGTTCTCCATCTTGGCACCGCTTTTCTCAATGTGAGAAATAGCAAAGGCCTTCATCGCTTCATCAGCAACATTGATGCGTACTAGTTGATCGGCTGCCACTAATTTGATGAACTCCGCATATGGAGCATAAATAGTGTCAATCTTTCCCGGCCAAGATTCCTCTTTATGAGGCCAGCTTAACCAAAGCGCATCTTGCTTTTCCCATTCTGCAGGAAATACAAAACCCTGGGCCTTGGGAGTATCGTTGTAATTGTAAAAGTCGGAATTTGTTGTGCTCATCACGTGATAACATAAAAGAAAATGCTTCCCTGAGAAAGCATATTTCTAATGGTCAATTTTTTATATTAAGATTAATCTTCGTCAATAAATCTCTTGGTAATAGGCGCATAAGTTTCAATACGTCTATCGCGCAGGAATGGCCAGTGTTTGCGGAAGAAATCAGATTCATTAAGATCAATTTCAACCACCTCAACTTCTTCTTGGTCATGTGAAGCCAAATACAACAACTTCCCTTGAGCATTGGTCGCAAAACTACCGCCCCAGAATTTCATCGCACCATCTTGCTCAAATCCAACACGGTTCACCGAAACTACAGGAACACCGTTAGCAACAGCATGAGAACGTTGAATCGTTTGCCATGCATTGTATTGGTCTTTGTTGGTTTCTTCATCTTGATCCGTAGCCCAGCCAATAGCCGTTGGGTAAAACATAATCTCTGCACCCATCAAAGCTGTAATTCTGGAAGCTTCAGGATACCATTGATCCCAACAGATCAATACACCAATCTTGCCGAATTTCGTCTTGAATACTTTATATCCCAAATCACCTGGAGTGAAATAGAATTTCTCGTAGAATGCAGGATCATCAGGAATATGCATTTTACGGTATTTCCCTAGATATGAACCATCAGCATCCAAAACAGCTGTTGTATTATGATATAATCCTTGTGCTCTTTTTTCAAACAATGAAGCAATAATCACAACTCCCAATTCCTTGGCAACTGCAGATAATGCATCCGTAGAAGGACCCGGAATGGCTTCCGCCAATTCAAAATTGTCGTAATCCTCTACATCACAGAAATACAAAGAGGTAAATAGCTCCTGTAAACAAACAATTTGTGCGCCCTTGGATGCAGCCTCACGAACCTTCTCTATTGCCTTATTCAGATTGGTCTGCTTATCCTTAACGCATGACATCTGAACCAAACCAACTTTTACTTTACTCATCTCTTAAATTATAATTATGATTCGGCGCAAAGATACTATTATTTCATGGCTTATGGGAAGGTTGCCGTTATTTTTGTTGTCAGGTGACAAAAAATTTCCCCTACATTTGTAGCATGCGAAAGATCATTCATATCGACATGGATGCGTTCTATGCTTCTGTGGAACAGCGCGATTTCCCTGAGTTCCGTGGTAAGCCCCTTGCGGTCGGAGGTTCCCCGGATGGAAGAGGTGTAGTCGCAACAGCAAGCTATGAAGCCCGGAAATATGGCGTCAAGTCTGCGATGTCTTCCAGGATGGCCTTGAAGCTATGTCCTCACCTTTTGTTTACCTATCCAAGATTTGATGTGTATAAGGAAGTTTCAAATCATATCAGGTCTATTTTTGCCAGATATACTGATCTGATCGAACCGCTATCCTTGGATGAAGCCTATCTCGACGTTACAGAAGATAAAATGGGAATCGGATCGGCAATAGAAATTGCAAAGGAAATCAAAGAAGCTATTTCAAATGAGTTGAACCTCACCGCCTCAGCTGGAGTTTCAGTCAATAAATTCGTCGCAAAAATAGCCTCCGATTTTCAGAAACCTAATGGACTTACATTTATTGGACCCTCAAAAATTATTGGTTTCCTTGAGAAACTACCTATCGATAAGTTCTTTGGCGTCGGCAAGGTCACAGCCAAAAAGATGAATCAAATGGGAATCTTTACGGGTATGGATTTGAAACGCTTCTCTGAGATGGAAATGATACAGCATTTTGGTAAATCTGGGAAGTTCTTCTTTCAGATTGTCCGCGGAGAAGACAATAGACCAGTCAAACCTAACAGAATCAGTAAGTCGATAGGAGTGGAGGATACTTTTGAAACCGATCTCCATGAGTATGAAGATATGATCGAAGAAATAAATAGGATAGCGGAAAAACTATTTAAAAGATTGGAAAAAGCAGATAAATTTGGAAAGACTATTACCTTGAAAATCAAATTCTCAGATTTTACTCAAATTACAAGGAGCAAGACTTTCTTTACACCATTGGACCAATTGCAGGAAATACGAAAACAAGCCCTAGAACTCTTGGATAAATTGGATTTGCAAGATAAAAGAATCAGATTACTCGGAGTAACTATTTCAAATTTTGCAGATATGGAACCAACCTACGAAGAAGGATTCCAACTAACTTTGTTCTAAAATAATCCTTCCCCAATTATTAATAAATAACATCATCTACTGGAGAGTCCACTTCCAAGGGTAACCCCTTCAGATGCATAACCCTGTTTGGATAAAGTCTCGCAAAGCTCTCAACCAAATGGTTCATGTAAAAATTATGAACTACCAAATTATCCTGCGTAATAAGGTCTTCGATGTCATCAAATTCAAGTTCGTTATCAATAAAACCTAAGGCATGAACTTTATTATCCTTAAAATAAACATAACTTTTTTCTGTGCTTTCTCGACCTTTGTCAATTATCACAAAACTTCGTTTTTGTTCAGTTATGGACTCAATCGCTTGGGTAACTTTATTATTATACTCCTCAACTTGGGGTAAATCTTCCCTTGCCGTTAAATCTCGAACCTCCTTCAGGGCTGTAGGATTGGCGAAAAAAGAACATAAGCGTAAATCCAACTCGAAATCTTTAATCAATTTCAAGAGAAATTGCGTAGAATCATGAACGGATCCAAAAAAATATATCGGTCGAACATTCTTCCTGACTTGACAAATGGATAATCGAATATATCCATTTTGATCTTCATAATCCAGCAAGCCATATTTTGGTTCGTACTTCTTTAAAGCTCTGTTGTAAATCGGCCAGATTTTTTTGATGAGATGACATTCCTTCAAAAATGCCATTAATTCAGTGCCGGTTTCCTCAAAGTCTATATCGCATATTTCATTGATAAAACTCTGTCTCCTTTGCCCTGTATTATTTCCAGTAAAATGCGAAATAACCCTCTTTTTAATATTGTTGGCCTTACCAACATAAATTATTTTAGACGCAGAATTCTTGAAGAGATAAACACCGGCAGTAGTCGGAAGATTATTGATTAACTCAGATGGTATATGCGTAGGAATTCGTTGCTCTTTAGCTTTGACCTGAATGGTTTTCTGAATAATATTTTCAGTATCCGACAAAAATATTTTTTGGAATAAGGTAACAGTTGCTTGAGCATCACCCCTGGCTCGGTGCCTATCTTGGATTTCAATACCAACAGATTGACATAATTTCCCCAAACTATAGGATGTGAAGCCAGGAAATATCTTGCGGGATAATCTGACGGTACACAAGCGAGATGCTTTCCAATCGTAACCTGAATTCTTTAAAGAAGCCTGTACAAAAGAATAATCAAAATGAACATTATGAGCCACAAATACCCTGTTGTTCAGCAAATGATAAATATCTTCAGCTACATCATCAAATACAGGGGCATCTTTGACCATCTCGTCCGTTATACCTGTCAAGGCTTGAATATGGAAAGGAATGGGTTGCTCAGGATTGATCAAGGTACTGTATTCATCAATGATCTTTTTACCATCAAAGATGAAAATTGCAATTTCAGTGATTTGACTCGCTGAGGCAAATCCACCCGTGGTTTCTATATCGACAATTGCAAAAGTAGGGGACTTCATTAAACAAAAATAATACTAATAATTTTAATTACTAAAATTATTAGTATTATTTTAATTCTTTTTTTACAACTATAGTAATTCTACTCCTTGATCGAGTAATTCTTCTTTTTTCTTTGGATCCCAAATACTTACTTGAACCTCGCCAATATGTTTCAGCTTCAACATAAACATACAGATTCGAGATTGACCAATTCCACCACCAATGGATTCCGGCAATAGGTCATTTAATAGCATTTGATGGAATGTTAACTTTTGTCTATCCAAACTGTTTCTGATTTCCAATTGGGTCATCAATGCTTTTTTATCTACACGTATTCCCATGGATGAAAGTTCGAATGCGCTTCCCAATATCGGATTCCAAACTAAGATATCACCATTTAGACCACGGAATCCCAAAGTGTTGTCCGTACTCCAATCATCGTAATCCGCAGCTCTGCCATCATGCGCTTGTCCGTTTGAAAGAACACCACCGATACCATATACGAATACAGCACCATATTCTTTTGAAATGGCGTTCTCACGTTCTTTGGCCGTTAAATGAGGATAGGCCAATAGCAACTCTTCAGAAGATATGAATTTGATTTCCTTTGGTAGGATAGCCTCAACGTGTGGGTATTTTTCTGAAACAGACTGTTCAGTTTCATAGATAACAGCATAAATTTTCTCAACAGTTTCCTTCAAGAAATCCAATGACCTATCATCATAACGGATACTTTTCTCCCAATCCCATTGGTCCACATATATAGAATGAATAGGAGAATAATCTTCATCAGGTCTTAATGCACGCATATCTGTCAAAATCCCTTCCCCAGGTTCCATCTCAAGCTCTTTCAACCTAATTCTTTTCCACTTTGCTAGTGAATGTACTACCACTGCTTTTTGATCAGACAAGGATTTGATCGGAAATGAAACAGGTCTTTCGATACCATTCAAATCATCATTGATACCTGTGCCATCCAAAACCACAATAGGAGAGGAAACAGGGGTTAAATTCAAAGCCTCCTTCAATCGAGATGCAAATGTCTCCTTCACAAACGTTATCGCTTGCTCTCTTTTTAAAATATGACGTCCCATTAAAAAATTTACAATATTAACATAGTTTAGTATGACAGTTGCCTACTAATTTTCATAATCGAAACAAAAATAAGAAAATGTTAATGATTTGCAGATTTTATTGCAAAAATAACTACAATATATTGGGTATCTGATGAAATAATTTAAAGCTTTTGTTCTAGAGCTTTCAAAATCGCACTCGCTTTGGTGTAGCATTCTGCAAATTCATGCGCTGCATGGGCATCAATGGTAATCGCACTACCGGTATGGAATGATAGGTATTGTTTGCTGTGGTTGTATAAAATTGTCCGGATCACTACATTGAAGTCAAAATCGCCATCAGAAGAAAAATATCCTATGGCACCTGAGTAAATCCCGCGCCTGGAATTCTCATAACGATCGCATAATTTCATCGCCGATATTTTAGGAGCACCCGTCATAGAACCAGCAGGAAATGTGTTCTTGATAACTTCCGTGTCTTTAAGACTTGGGTCCATTTGACAGGAAACCGTAGAAATCATTTGGTGTACATGTTCAAATGTATAAATCCCCAGCTTCTCTGTGACTTCCACTGTGCCAGGTATAGCATTGCGGGTTAAGTCATTCCTGACCAAGTCCACAATCATCACATTCTCGGCAATCTCTTTCGGATTCGTGGCAAGGTTATCTTTTAATTGCTGATCCTCTTCTTTGTTCTTTCCGCGGGCGGCAGTTCCTTTTATAGGTTGTGAAATAAGTTTATTCCCTCTCTTTGCCAAAAATCGCTCCGGAGAAGCACTGATAATATACTTATCACTAACTTTAATAAATGAGGAAAATGGAGTAGGAGAAAGCTTGTTTAGATTTAAATAAAGTGCTTCAGGGCTAGATACTTCAGCGTTCTCTCCATAAAATTCCTGACATAAATTAGCTTCATATATATCTCCCTTTTTGATATGGTCCTTTATGCTTTCAAAAGCTTCAAAATATCTGGACTTATCCATTCTCGGTTTTATTTTTCCCGAAAATAAATAACTAGTGTCCAAATTATCAGCCAACTGAATCGCTTCGAAAACAGTATCAGGACTTTCAGAATGAATAATAACTTGATTTTCTAATAATTCTATTAGAATTTCAGGAACAAAAAAATAAGCATCAGGAAACTCCAAAGGATTTGGATGTTCTGTGCTTAAGTCCTCAATTTCATTCTTGAGGTCATAACTAAGAAATCCCGGGATCCATTGATTAGGAAACCGGGATTTAAATTTTTCGAGATCAGCAAATGCTGATCCTACATTTGCAGAGAATTCCTCTTTTGCACCAACGGCCAAAAGACTCCCTACTTTTGAATATTGATTCTGGAAACCATTTGATTGAAAAAGACATACGGTTTCAAACCTTTTGGACCAATTTAAGGCCTTAAGTAAGAAATCAGTAGTAGTCGTTTCAAAAATGGCTCTTGCCATATCTATTTACTATAAAACAATAGTTTGAGTACGATCAGGACCTACCGACAAATACTTAATCGGAACATTTAATTCTTGTTCCAAGAAAGAAATGTAGTTCTGCAATGCTGCAGGGATTTCATCCTTACTACGGATACCTGTTAAATCAGTATTCCAACCTTCAACTTCCTTAAGGATTGGTTCAGGTTTGTGGGTAATGATTTCATATGGCATGTAGTCGATCGTTTCTCCTTGATATTTATAATGAGTACATACGTAAATTTTATCGAAAGTATCAAGCACATCCGCTTTCATCATAATCAATTCAGTTACCCCATTGATCATAATAGCATACTTCAATGCTGGCAGGTCAATCCATCCAGTACGACGTGCTCTACCTGTTGTTGCACCGAACTCATGTCCTAACTGGCGCAATTTTTCGCCGGTTTCATCTTCAAGTTCTGTAGGGAATGGTCCTCCACCTACGCGAGTTGCGTATGCTTTGAAGATACCATAAACCTCGCCGATTCTGTTTGGAGCAATACCCAATCCAGTACATGCACCAGCAGTAGTGGTATTTGATGAAGTTACAAAAGGATATGAACCGAAGTCAACATCCAACAATGTACCTTGAGCACCTTCAGCCAAAACTCTCTTGCCATCCTTCAAATATTGATTTACCAAGTGTTCAGAATCAACAAATGGAATGGTTTTCAAGAATTCGATAGCATCCATAAATGCTTTTTCCTTTTCTGAAAAATCAGGGATCTCGCCATAATGAGATAAAATAGAAAGGTGTTTCTGTTTTAATTTCTCATAGCGCTCCATAAAATCAGGAAGGGTAGTGTCACCTACACGCAAACCGTTTCTACCAGTTTTGTCCATATAGGTTGGTCCGATACCTTTTAAAGTAGATCCGATTTTACCAGCACCCATATTTGATTCAGATGCAGCATCCAATAGTTGATGGGTAGGAAGGATTAAATGGGCCTTGCGAGCAATAACCAAATTACCTTTGCCCACAGGATCAAATCCAGCAGCTTTTAGGTTGTCTAATTCTCTTTTAAGAATGATAGGGTCAATTACCACCCCGTTCCCGATTAGGTTGAGGGTTCCTTCATTGAAGATTCCTGAAGGAATAGTGTTCAATACAAATTTCTTGTTGTCAAACTCTAAAGTGTGTCCCGCATTTGGTCCGCCTTGAAAACGAGCGATCAAATCATATTTTGGACAAAAAACATCAACAATTTTCCCTTTTCCCTCGTCTCCCCACTGCAAACCCAATAGCACATCAACTTGCATAGTATTACTTGAAATTTATTAGTTAAAATTTAATTTGTTTTGTTCACGAATCAAAATAAAAATTCGGAAAAAGGGCGTTACCTGCCTTTTTCCGAACAAAGGTATATATTAATTCCTCGAATGTTAAATTAATTTGAAATTACTGCTTCTTTTGCGGGAGCATCTTGATTAAGCTTGCTTTTGCGGCAGTCAGCACAGATTCCATAAAGGTTTAGCGAATGGTGCTTGATGTCAAAATTCAATAGATCCCCAATCATAGATTGAATCTGATAAACTCTTGGGTCACAGAATTCTACAACTTTGTTGCATTCAATGCAGATTACATGGTCATGCTGTTTGTAACCGTAGGATTTCTCGAATTGAGCCATATTACGACCAAATTGATGCTTGGTCACCAAATCACAAGAAACTAACAACTCCAATGTGTTATAAACCGTGGCACGACTAACACGGTATTTCTTGTTTTTCATGTGGATATATAATGACTCCACGTCGAAATGATCCGACCTAGAATATATCTCCTCTAAAATAGCATAACGCTCTGGTGTTTTTCGTAGGTTCTTGTTTTCAAGGTATGCCTCAAAAATCTTCTTAACGGTTTCGTAATTTTCCCCTTGTTTCATAAGGTGTGTCCTTTGTAAAAATTCAAATTTACCAAAATACAGCGGTATTCACGATTAGAATTGTCAATACCCTGTAAGTCTTTAGTTCTCCGACTCGTATCTCGTCACCCCAGTGATGCCCGGAATCTGCTTCAAATGCTTGATTAAACTGTCCAATTGATCAGTGTCGTTCACAAAAACCATAATGTCGCCCTCAAAAATACCCTCATTACTCGAAATTGATAATGAACGAATGTTTACCTTGAAGTCTTGAGAAATTACAGTCGTAATCTTGTTCACCAAACCAACATCATCGATACCCACAATCTTTAACCCAGTCAAGAATGCAACACTATTGTGCAAAGATGCCCATTTTGCTTTTAAGATACGGTAACCATAGTTCGCCATTAATTTGGAAGCATTCGGACAACTGGTCCTATGGATCTTGATCCCATCATTAACCGTCAAGAATCCGAAAATATCATCTCCCGGAATCGGATTACAACATGGTGCTAAAGTATAATCTACTTTCTGATAATCATCGCCAATTAAAATAGTATCATCCTTCTTATTGATCTTTTCAACGAGACCATTGATATGAGACTGGAATTGATTTTGATTGGCGTCCTCAGAACGTTCATTCGCCACAAAATTCCTTAAGTTCTTGATGTCTATTGTACCCTTGGCAACATTATAAAATAGTTCTTGCGAGCTTGGATATTTAAAGAAATTAGCAATCTTATTGATGTTTTCGGTATTATAGGTAATCTTAAGGGACTTTAATTTACGTTCCAATATCTCCTTACCATCTTCAGCTACACGGCGTTTCTCTTCTTTCAAGGAAGATTTGATTTTGGATTTTGCTTTAGCCGTTACCACAAAATTCAACCAATCTTCTTTAGGAGTTTGTTTGCTGGAAGTGATGATTTCTACCTGGTCACCATTCAGCAGCTCATGGCTCAGCGGCACCAATTTATGGTTTACTTTGGCACCTATACAGGTTGCACCAATATCCGTATGAATTTCAAAAGCAAAATCTAAAGCAGTAGCACCATTTGGCAATTGAACCAAAGTTCCTTTTGGAGTAAAAATAAAAATCTCGTCAGAAAACAAGTTCATCTTGAAATCATCCACAAAATCCAAAGCATTGGGTTCAGGATTATTCAATATATCACGAACCTTCTGGATCCATTGATCCAAGCCATTGTCAGAATTGGATTCCTTGTATTTCCAATGAGCTGCAAACCCTTTTTCTGCGATTTCGTTCATTCTCCTCGTGCGAATCTGTACTTCAACCCATTGTCCTCGAGGACCCATCACAGTGGTATGCAAGGATTCGTATCCATTTGCCTTAGGGGAAGAAACCCAATCTCTCAAACGGTCAGGATTCGGACGGTATAAGTCTGTTACGATAGAATAGACCTTCCAACATTCTGTTTTTTCCTTTTCGTCATCCGTATCGATGATAATCCGGATTGCAAACAAATCATATACCTCTTCAAATGGAATAGACTTCTTCCGCATCTTGTTCCAAATGGAGTGGATCGATTTTGGTCGCCCAAAAACAGAAGCGTTGATTCCTTCTTCTGCCAATATCTCTTGGATAGGAGTGATAAAATCTACAATGAATTTTTCACGTTCCGCTTTTTTCTCATTCAGTTTCTTGGCGATGAATTTATAAGTATCCGGATCGGTATACTTCATGGACAAGTCTTCTAATTCAGACTTGATAGCATAAAGACCCAAACGATGTGCCAATGGAGCATATAGATAGCTTGTTTCCGAAGCAATCTTCAACTGCTTGTGGCGTGCCATAAACTCCATGGTTCTCATGTTATGGAGCCTATCTGCCAATTTGATCAGGATTACCCTAACATCATCTGCCAGGGTCAACAACATCTTTCTAAAGTTCTCAGCTTGCATGGAGCTGTTCGGGTCGAATATGCCTGAGATCTTAGTTAGACCATCAATGATTCGTACAACTTTCTTTCCGAACTGTTCCTCGATGTCCTGAAGTGTTACACTGGTATCTTCAACAACATCATGTAGCAATGCGCAGACAATAGAAGTGGTTCCCAACCCGATTTCTTCTGCAGCAATCTGGGCCACAGCAATAGGGTGGTAAATATAAGGCTCGCCAGATTTACGACGCATGTCTTTATGGCTCTCCAATGCTAAATCAAAGGCCTTTCTGATCTGTTGCTTGTCACCTTTTTGAAGTGTCGGTTTACAAGCTCTAAGCAGCGCGCGATATCTTTTACGGATTTCCTTATTTTCAGCCTCAATATCAATCACATATTCTTCCATAAAAATGCATTGCTAACAATAAAAAAATAAATAATTTTGTTATATTTATTGAACTAATAATTCAAGAATTTATACTAAATTGTAAAGTATAAATATACGGAAAAAAATTAAATTTATTTGCATAGGGCTTATTATAATGATGATGTGTGGAAGTAATTTAAAGTGGGTTTTTATGGTTTTTGTCATGTTTGTTTTGCCTCTATCAATACAAGCTCAGACGCTCATAAAGCCCCAGTATGGACCTGGTGAACCGGAAGTGGTTGAGCATTACGCCACCACAACCCTAGACAATGGGGAGGTCGTGCCATGGTTCCCAATCGAGGAAGTAGTGGTCTATGCCAGAAGGACATTTAAAACAGAAGACGACCGCCAGAAATACCTGAGACTCAGAAGAAACGTCATTCGTGTGTTACCATATGCAATCTATGCTCAGAAACGTTACGAGCAGCTCGACCGCGACTTGGCAATGACAAACTCAAGAAGAGAAGAAAAAAGATTGATCAAAGAATGTGAACAAGAAATCAAAGATAAAATCACTTCAGAAGTGAAAAACTTGAGCGTATCACAAGGAAAGATCCTGATTAAACTAATAGAAAGACAAACAGGTAATACAAGTTATGAACTCGTAAAAGACATGAAAGGCGGAATATCCGCATTCGTCTACCAAGGAGTTGCCAAAATATTTGGTCATAACCTAAAAAGTACCTACGATCCAACAGAAGATTATGAAATTGAAAACATAATTCGCGAATATGAACGTTCGCGTCCTATGGCCAAACCCTAAAAACCTTTTTTTTATGAGTAAGACCGTTTATGATTATAATGCACTAGAGTTCAGCGGACAGAAAAAATCACTTCGCGATTTTGAAGGTAAAGTTTTACTGATCGTAAATACAGCCAGCAATTGCTTTTTTACAAAACAATTCAAAACACTTGAAAACCTATACAAAAAATATAGAGATATGGGTTTTGAAATATTGGCATTTCCTTCTAACGATTTCAGAAATCAAGAACCACTTACTGGAAGAACATTGGAAACCTTCTGCCGTGTGAATCAACAAGTAACATTTCCTGTCTTCAAACGCATCCATGTCATCGGAGAATATAAAGACCCTTTGTATGGATATTTGACAGATATCAATGCTAATGGCAAAATCGGAACCTCCCCAATGTGGAACTTCCATAAGTATCTAGTCAATAAAAAAGGAGAGGTTGTCGACCATTTCTATTCCTTGACCAGCCCAATGTCAAAGAAAGTCCACAATCGCATAGAAGAACTGCTTAGCGACAAGTAATAGCAGTGATTTTTCGTATAATTGTGTATTGTACAAAATACACGATCACATGAAATTAGATTTATTAGTAATGACCGTTCATCCTGATGACGCTGAATTAGGAGCAGGGGGTGTTATTGCCAAATACGTAGCTGAAGGTAAGACCGTAGGAATTGTAGACTTGACTCTTGGCGAACTTGGAACTCGGGGTACTCCTGAAATCCGTGCACAAGAAGCTCAAGACGCTGCAGAAATCCTCGGAGTGGCCGTACGTGAAAATCTGAAACTCCGTGATGGTTTCTTCCAGAACAATGAAGAACACCAAATCGCTATTATTAAAGCAATACGTAAATACCAACCTGAAATTGTTATCACCAATGCATGGGAAGACCGACACCCTGACCATGGACGTGCCAGTAAACTCGTAAATGATGCGCTCTTCCTTGCTGGACTCAGACGAATCGAAACTGAACTGAATGGCATTTCGCAAGAGCCATACCGTCCACGACTGCAGCTGCAGCTGATCCAAGACAAATATATAAACCCCGATATCCTGATCGATATCACAGAATACTGGGACATCAAAGAAAGGTCTATCCTTGCCTATACATCACAGTTCAATGTCGGCAATGACGACGATGAACCACAAACCTATATCTCAAACCCCGACTTTATGGACTCCACCAAAGCTAGAGCACACGAATTCGGCAGATCAATCCAAGTAAAATACGCCGAAGGATTTACCTCTAGAAAAATCTTGGGAGTAAGGGATTTGTTTGAGTTGTATTAAAATAGACATTAGACAATAGACATAAGACATAAGAACTGAGATAGTTTATTAAAATAATAAAAAGGTCTGAAGATTGAAGCTTCAGACCTTTTTTATGTGAAATTGATAATTTGATAGTGGATAATATATGATACAAAAATGGTTTTAGTGTTATTAGGAGCGAAAATTTGACTAAAAAGTCCTAGGTTCAACCCATTGCAACGCCATAAAATTCTTATGTCTAATGTCTAATGTCTAATGTCTAATGTCTAATGTCTAATGTCTTATGTCTAATGTCTTGTGTCTTATGTCTTTTGTCTTTGTCATGTCTACTGTCTATTTACCCTTTCCCCTCAAAATAACTCCTAATTGCTACTTCATCCTTTTTGATCTGTTCCTGCATAAGTTCAAGGCTTTCAAACCATTGATCATGACGGATAAATTCCAAAAATTTTACTCGGATGGTTTTGCTGTAAAGGTCATCGTTGAAATCCAATAAGTTAACTTCGATTTTTCTGTTCATACCGTCAACGGTTGGTCTTGTACCGATATAGCACATTCCTTTTGCTACGCGTTCTGGTTCTGGTTCAAAATAATCGCCAGTTACAATCTCAGTAGTTCTAGGATAAATCTCAACTTCCACAGCATAGATACCATATGCTGGGATCAATTTATGAGCTTCGTGCACATGAAGGTTTGCCGTCGGAAAACCGATTTCTCTGCCAATTTGATCTCCTTTTATAACGGTACCTGTCAGCTCGAATGGATATCCTAAATATTTATTTGCTGTTGTGATGTCGCCTTTGATCAACGACTCACGAACACGGGTCGAAGAAACTGCCACATCCTCAATATCTTGTTCCGGGATTTGGTCAACGGAATAATCAAATATTTCAGAGAAATGAATCAGATCCTTAATAGTTCCTTTTCTGTCTTTTCCAAAATGGTGGTCATAACCGATAACGATTTTCTTGCACCCAATCTTATTCACCAGAACATTGGAAATATATTCTTCAGGAGTTTGGATCGAGAAATCTCTCGTAAAAGGAGTGATGATCAAGTGGTCGATACCTGCCAATGCCAATCTTTCAGCCTTTTCTTCAATATCATTGATCAGACGAAGGGTGTCATCGTCCGGATTGATAATCAGTCTAGGGTGGGGGAAGAAGGTAAGCAATACAGTTTCTCCGGTATTATCCTTGGCTAACTCTGTTAGCTTGTTCAAGATTTTCTGATGACCGACATGAACTCCATCAAATGTACCTATTGTAACGATGGCATAATCCAGTGGTTTGAATTCATCCAGATTCCTGTATATTTTCATTATATATTTTTCTAAGTCTTTGAATTTAGACCGCTTGGTGCTTCAATTCTTTTACTTGGTTAATTAATTCAGTTAGTTCCCAGGCGTCTTTGACATCAAATTCGCCAGATTTAGTTCTTCTCAATGATGACAGATGACCTCCGTTGTTCAATACTTTTCCGAAGTCATGGGCAATAGAACGGATATAGGTGCCTTTGCTACACTTTATCCGGAAGTGAACCACAGGCATTTCAATCTTCACAACTTCAAATTCCATGATTTCAACTCTTCGAGCTTTTAATTCTACTTCCTCACCTCGGCGTGCCTTTTCATAGACTCTTTCACCACCAATCTTAATGGCAGAATGCGCAGGTGGATATTGGTCCTGAACGCCAACAAATCCAGCAGCAGCATTTAGGATATCTTCATCCTGGATATTTGATATATCGAATGTTTGATCAATTTCGGTTTCTAGGTCATAAGATGGAGTGGTAGCTCCCAAAGTAATTGTCCCGGTGTATTCTTTGTCTTCAGCTTGAAAACCATCGATCTGTTTGGTCATCTTGCCAGTACAGACAATCAATAAACCAGTTGCTAAAGGATCCAAAGTCCCAGCATGACCCACCTTGACCTTCAAAGGCTTGATGCTATTCCTTAATTTTCCTACCACATCAAAACTTGTCCAAGTTAATGGCTTGTCGATTAATAGTACTTCACCCTCCGCAAAAGCAAATTTTGGCTTAGCTTGTCCTTCTGTATTATTGCTCATTAAATCTAAAGTTTCATTAAAATGTCCCAAAAACCAATTCGATGTTGAAACATATCCCTGGCTAAATTTTGTGCAAAAATAGGAATAATTAATGAGATGTGGGATATGAGATGTGAGATATCAGAATAGATGTGAGATATGAGATGTGAGATATGAGATAGAAAGTGGAAAAGGAGGAAATTAGATATGGGATATGAGATATTAGATAGAAAACGGAAAAGCAAGGAGTCAATGTTCCGTTGCCGTGGCTGGTGTCCCCACCAGCCACTGATGGAAAATAAAAAAAGGGCTTTTCCAAGCCCTTATTAATAATATTTTTTCTCTTTATTCGCAATCCCACCTAGCACCTTCACTGTCGCAAATCTCATATCTCACATCTAATATCTAATCCAAATCTCACATCTCATATCTAATATCTAATCCACTCTAACCCGCTCACTGTCGCATATCTCACATCTCACATCTCATATCTACCTTTGCGTATAAAAAAACACCAACAGCGCTATTCCGATAACAATTCGGTACCAACCCCAGAATTTGAAGCCATATTTTGTCAATACAGTGATAAAGGATTTTACAGCAATCATGGCTACCACAAATGCTACAATGTTTCCTATGATGAAAACCATAATGTTTTCATTGCTGGACATAATCATTTCATAGCCTTTTTGGGCATGAGCAGTTCCTTCACCCCATGTTTTTACAAAGATGGAATATACTGTTACGGCAAGCATGGTAGGTACGGCCAAGAAGAATGAGAATTCTGCGGCTGCCTTACGGTCCAACCCTTGGGTAAGTCCACCAATAATGGAGGCTGCAGAGCGAGAGGTCCCTGGCATCATCGCTAAACACTGCCAAAAACCAATGATAAATGCTTTTTTAACCGGAATTTCCTTTTCGTCGGTAATCTTTGGATTCTTGAACCATTTGTCAACGAACAAAAGAACCACACCTCCTAATACCAGAACAGTAGAAATAGCGATCTGATTTCCCAATACAGCTTCAATTTTATCATCCAACAGTTTTCCTAGAACTAATGCTGGAATAACAGCAATAGCCAATTTATAATAAAACTTAAGGTTCTTGAAATCGAAGAATTTCTTCCAATAAAGAACAACGATTGATAATATTGCTCCAAATTGAATAGATACTTGGAACATTTTAAGGTATTCACTTTCTTCCATGCCCATCAATGCGGCAGTAAAGCCCATGTGTGCAGTTGAGGAAATTGGAAGATATTCTGTTAAGCCTTCAACGATGGCTAGGATTATTGCTTCAAAAATACTCATTACTCCTGATTTGTCTTGTTCTTAGGTTTATATAAAATGGCTACGAATCCTAGAGCAAAACCTGCAACAACCACTAAAGGTGCCAATGTAATCTTGGTAAAGCTATAAATATTCTCGGTACCCATCATCAAAATGAAACCTATTGCAACAATAACAATGCTCGCAATGAATAATTGATAATTTATCTTTTTAAATACGAACCCCGCTCTGTTTGTAGTCACTGGAGTTGTTTTTACTTTTTTTGTCTGACTCATTTTTTAAACTGATTAACAATTGATTTATCTATATAAACTTGCTGACTTAGCACGTAAATATTTGGTAACGGCAAAATATGTACTCGCTGCAGAAATCAAGATCCCCAATCCAAGTACGATGGCAAATATCATCGCAAATTCAAACCAATCGCGAAGAAAAACCAATTCAGGTACCTGTTTCTGAGCAAACTGTAAAGTTAAGATCAATAAAAGAATGGCTATCAAGGCCCCAATCAATCCATGAGCAATACCATATAAGATATAAGGCCGACGAATAAAACCTTTTGTAGCACCAATCAACTGCATACTCTTGATCAAGAAACGTTGAGAATAGATCGCCAATCGAATGGTATTGTTGATCAAAGCAACAGCAATGATTAAAAGCACAACCGTAAATGCCAAAATAACAATCGAAATCACACGGATATTCTTGTTGACCATATCAATCAATGACTCCTGGTAAACAACTTCTTTGATACGGCTGTTCTTGCTGATTTTATTGATGAAGGTCTGAATAGAATCACTGTTGGCATATTGTTCCTTCATATAGATGTCAATAGAAGGAAGAAGAGGGTTTCTACCTAAATATTCAACAAAATCTTCACCCAAATCTTCTCTTAGATTCTTGGCTGCAAGTTCCTTGCTGACATATTCAGAACGTAATACATAAGGGTCTTTTTCCAAATCCTTCTGCAAAGAAAGCACATCGCCTTCATTAACATTATCATTCACGATAACATTAAGGACAATATTCTCTTTGACATAGCGGGATAAGTTTTTTGCGTGGACTAGAATCAATCCCAAAAGACCTGTCATCAATAGAACCAGTGCGATACTGATTACTGTAGATACGTATACTGATTTCGTTTTTTTCCTTGGCGAACCCTGTTCGATCACTGACATATATTTGAATCTGCGTTTATTCTTGCGAAAGTAAGGATTTATTTTTTTCCAATACTAATTTTCTAACAACGAATATCTGAATTTATTGTATAGAATAAAAAACTTTTATACTGAATTTACCCTAAATTCGCTAATTTCGCAGTTCTTTGTACAATACATTTACAATATATAATGGATTATAATCATCAATCTATCGAGCAAAAATGGCAAAAGTTTTGGGCTGACAACCAGACCTTCAAAACTTCTGAATCAACAGAAAAACCAAAATACTATGTTTTGGACATGTTTCCGTATCCTTCAGGGGCAGGTCTGCATGTTGGTCACCCGCTCGGCTATATTGCTTCCGATATTTTCTCACGATACAAAAGATTAAAAGGCTTTAACGTATTGCACCCAATGGGGTATGACTCTTTTGGTTTGCCTGCTGAACAATATGCAATCCAAACAGGACAACACCCTGCAATTACTACGGAAGCAAATATCAATAGATATAGAGAACAACTTGATAATATTGGATTCTCTTATGACTGGTCCCGCGAAGTGCGTACTTCTGATCCTGAATATTACAAATGGACCCAATGGATCTTTATGCAACTTTTTGATGCATGGTATAATAAAGAGTCTGACAAAGCTGAACCTATCTCCAATTTGATCTCTAAATTTGAAACTTCAGGCTCTGAAGGTATCAATGCTGAATCTGATGATGATGTTCTATCATTTTCCGCTGAAGAATGGAGAAATTTCTCGGACAACGAAAAACAAACCGAGCTCTTAAAATATAGACTGGCGTTTCTTAGAGAAAGTACGGTCAACTGGTGTGCAGCTCTAGGTACAGTACTTGCAAATGATGAGGTCATCAATGGTGTATCTGAACGCGGAGGATATCCGGTGGAACAAAAGAAAATGATGCAATGGTCTTTGCGAATCACAGCTTATGCTGACCGACTGTTGCGTGGCCTAGATACCATCGATTGGCCAGAACCTCTTGTAGAAATGCAAAGAAACTGGATCGGAAAATCAGTAGGAGCTAGCGTTAAATTTCCAGTCCCACAATTGAACGAAAATATCGAAGTATTCACCACACGAGTAGATACAATCTATGGTGTTAGTTTCGTTGTATTGGCACCCGAACATGAGCTAGTATCTGCTTTAACTACAGATAGTCAAAAAACTGAAATTGAATCTTATATAGATAAAACTTCTAAAAAATCCGAATTGGATAGATTGGCAGATACTAAAACTGTCTCCGGCGCATTCACAGGATCTTATGCCAAACATCCATTGACAGGAGAAGATGTGCAAATCTGGATTGCTGATTATGTATTAGCTGGATATGGCACCGGAGCCGTCATGGCAGTACCTTCAGGCGACCAACGTGATTACGTATTTGCAAAACACTTTAACCTTCCTATTATTCCTATTTCCGATTCTCAAGATATCTCAGAAGAAGCGGATCCGAATAAGGATGGAAAATATATCAATTCCGATTTCATCAATGGTATGACCTACCAGGAAGCAGTTCCTGCATTAATCGAGCGACTGGAAAACCTGAAATTAGGAAAAGCAAAAATCAATTTTAGGATGCGTGATGCCATTTTTGGAAGACAAAGGTATTGGGGCGAACCAGTACCGGTATACTTTAAAGATGGATTGCCCCATTTAATTAAAGAAGAAGAACTGCCTTTGCTATTGCCTGAGGTAGATAAATACTTACCAACAGAAACTGGCGAGCCACCATTGGGCCGTGCTGATGGTTGGAAATATCAAGATCAATACGAGTATGAATTGAGCACCATGCCAGGATGGGCAGGTTCTTCATGGTATTGGTTCCGCTATATGGACCCTAAAAACCAAAGTAATTTTGCATCCCAAGATGCTGTAGATTATTGGAAAGCAGTGGATCTATATATCGGTGGTTCTGAGCACGCTACAGGCCACTTGCTGTACTCTCGCTTCTGGAACAAGTTCTTGAAGGACCTAGGTTTCCATAATGAAGAAGAACCGTTCAAGAAATTAATCAACCAAGGTATGATTCAAGGTCGATCTAATTTTGTGTATCGTGTGCTCGACAACGAAGGGAAAGGAACAAATCAATTTGTGTCTTATGGATTGAAGGATCAATATCAGGTTTATCCACTACATGTGGATGTTAATATCGTCCATAACGATGTTTTGGACCTTGAGAAATTCAAACAGTCGCGTCCCGATTATAAGGATGCCGAGTTTATTCTTGAAAATGGTAAATACATCTGTGGCACTGAAGTTGAAAAGATGTCAAAATCTAAATTCAATGTTGTAAATCCTGACGATATCATCGAACAATATGGGGCAGATACCCTTCGTCTCTATGAAATGTTCTTGGGCCCGTTGGAACAGGCAAAACCTTGGAACACAAATGGTATTGAAGGGATATATAAATTCTTACGTAAGGTATGGAGATTATTTCATGACGCCGAAGGCAACTTCCGTGTTTCTGATGAAGAACCATCGAAAGCAGAATATAAAGCTTTGCACAAGATTATTAAAAAAGTGGAAGATGATATCGAAAGATTTTCATTCAACACCTCCGTTTCAGCATTTATGATCTGTGTAAACGAGCTGACTGACCTTAAAACAAATAAGCGCAAGATCTTGGAAGATCTATTGATTGTCCTTGAACCTTATGCACCGCATATTACTGAAGAACTTTGGTCATTATTGGGCAATCCTGCAGGATCTATTTCTTATGCTACTTATCCAGAATTCAAACCTGAATATTTAGTAGAAAGTGAATTCGCATATCCTGTGTCTATAAACGGCAAGATGAAAATGAACCTACCTTTGGCTCTTGACCTTGATCAACAGGCTGTAGAAGCAATATTGAATGATAATGCCGATGTACAGAGACTGTTGGATGGAAAACCTGTAAAAAAGGTGATTTTTGTAAAAGGAAAAATTATTAATATTGTTATTTAAGACTAATTAATATTTTTAAAATATAAAAAGGCAGACCTAATGGTTTGCCTTTTTTAGTATAATAGATGTAATATTTTACAAATAAAGTTAAATTTCATCTACCACCATCTGCAGTGCAGTTTTTGACCTGTAAACCACCTCAATAGTTGGTTCTTTCCTTGTTCCAGCTTTCAGTTTGACTTCTCCATGGACCGCAGCTTGAATTAGCGGATCCCTGATATCTCCAAAAGGATAGAGCTCCTCTGCTGAAAATTCATTAATGTTTATCTGAGGCTTTAATCCCGTTTTATAATTTCCTTCACCTTTGCTGTTGAATAGTTGATAGACAAGGGGAGACATAATCCATTTATATCTATTGCCGCTCGTTTCATTATCAGAAGTAATGTTGATGCTGGCCATATCTTTGCCCATAGTGGATTCACCAATCTGAATTACATCCATATAAGGCTTGAGGTTATTGATCATTAATTCGGATGCGGATGCCGACTGCTTACTACTTAAAATATAGATTTTTGAAAGATTTAAACTTTTTGATTTAATATCCTCTGCTTTAAATGAATATCCATCAGGTTGGGTAGAAAGAGCATCAATAAAACTGTATTCTTTTTTTCCAACTTTACTATTCCCTACCATATTGACAAAACGATCAGTAGGATTTACATTTCCAAGGAGTAGCGCACAGAATGCAGCATAAGATACTTGACCTCCAGGATTATAGCGCAAGTCCAGAATAACATCTTTTACCTGCTCGGTTTTAAACTTTTGGATTTCCCTGATCAGGTCATATCCGGAATCAAAATTAAAGTGACTGAGGTAGACATAGCCCAATTTTTTGTTATCAACCTCAATTGTTGTAGCCTTATAAATTCCGGGTTGTGCGATATAAGCTGAAGCAATCTTAAATTCTTTTCCATCCTTTCTCATCAGATTTAGTGAATTGCCATTTAATATTTTTTCAACTGATCTCGAAATATCTGCATTTAAGTTCAAATCATTGATCTTTAAGAGGACATCTCCTCGTTTAATTCCCATTTGCTCTGCCTGTGATCCAGGAACCACCAAGGTAACAATTGCTTGGATTGAGCCTTCTCTTTTCACCTGGATGAAATCAAAGCCAAAGCTGGTTTCAAAATTGTTTTTGTAACTGGCTAAGTTCATGTTTTGGACGATTGCAGAATAGTGATCATCCTTATGAAGTAAGTTCTGAAAGAATTGGATAGGATTATCAGAAAGATTATGACCAGATTGATTAATCTTCCAGAAATAATAATCATCCATGTTTTTCAATATCCATTGGTTTATGGCTTCATTACTACCAGAGTCATAATGGACAGGTTCCTTTTGACAGGAAAATAACAGACTCAATATTAGCAGGATAGCCACATAAAATTTCATGATTAAAGCTAAAAAGAATTAGTTGAAATTTTCCTAAATCTTAAATTTGATAGTTTAATTTAATATAAGATTAACATACCTATCGAAAAGATCGCCATGGTTTGTGTCTCCATCAACTATTCCGCCATGGTTGGTGTCTCCACCAACCATCAATAGCTCTAGAACCCTTGGTTAAACAATCATGTTACACAGATGGCAGTATTTCGCCATTGTTAGCACCCCATATCGCCATGGTTGGTGTCTCCACCAACCATCCGTAAATGTGGTAATCTTGGTTTAATCACATTGACTGTAGGGGTGAAACTATAATAGAAATGACTATTCCTCACTATTCAACCCTATTGGGGGACAGTATAAATTGCTGTATGATAGAAAATTACTCTTGCTCTGCGATAAACTAAATTCATTTAAAGCAAAAAATAGTTTCCTGAGCTAAAGCTCAGGAATGACACCTTCTTTTTTATAATAAGGGCGATTTTTAGGGAAATTTAGGTTCGGCGAGCCGCACCTAAATTTCCCCAAAAATCGCCCCCTTTCACACAACATGTCTGTCATTCCTAATCGCAAGATTAGGAAACTATTTTTATGATTTAGAAACAATAGTGGTCGGTGAAGATACCGACCACGGCGAACCACGTCCAACTCAACGCCATCACCTTGGCATGTTAGTTAAATTCCCTTAACTTAATGACATTGCCCAATGGGGTGTATGAGGTGTGTGGCCTTATATTTATAATAATTACCCAACAGGAATCGGTTGCCCGTCACGCGCGTCGTACCAAATTCTCAAATCTCACATCTCACATCTCATATCTAAATATTCTACTGGTTACTATTTTTAACAATTGATTAATTTTAGATGATTATATTTGATCACCAAACTTAACCAGATATGAACAGTTTTTTAAGATTATTGAGAGAGGAGGGTAGTCGGGATGCTTATACCCATATTTATAACCACTATGCTGACCAACTTTACCGTCATGCTTTGGTCCGAGTGAAAGATACTGTAATAGCAGAGGAAATCTTGCAGGAACTCTTTATTCAATTTTGGGATCGACGCGCTAGCCTGAATGACCAAATTGATTTGGACAAATATCTCTATTCAGCTATTAAATACAAAATCATTGACCATTTCAACAGATTGAAAACACATTCCACGCAATTGGACGAATTGGCGCAGCACTTAAAAAATCATGCTGAACAAAATCCGGACTACCTAAAGACTTATTTGGCATTGGAAAGGATCGTAGAGTTGGAACTCGAGAAAATGTCTAAGAATATGCGAGAAATCCTCCTTCTGAGATGGGAAAAGTACAGTATTCCCTGTATTGCAAAAAAAACTGCAACTCTCAGAACAGACCGTCAAGAACAATCTCACCACAGCAAAAAGAAGACTGAAACGAAAAATAGACGAGAATTCTGAGAATTTAGATATCATAATGATTTCTCAAATCAGTTTTGCGCTAATAGGTAACTTATAAAATCAGTTCACAAATTTTTTATCTATTCTTAACATTTTCTTGAAGTACAAATTGGCATTTCACAAGATATATAAGTGAACAAGCCAATAAAGAAATGAAAAGAAAAATCTTACATATATTATTAAGACAATATCTGAAAAATGAAGTTACCCAACGCGAGTCTGAATTGTTCGATAGTTGGTATCATTCCTTTGAAAATAAGGATGTTCCCCCTTTAGATTCAGACTCAAAAGCTAGGATATTAGAATCGTTAAATAAAAATATTGACAATAAGCCAACAGCAGTATCAGTTTCAAAAATAAGCACTCCTAAGTATATTATTTTCAAGGTAGCAGCATGTATTATCTTTCTTTTGGGTTTTTATATTTTTATCCAGCATGCCCAGTATAGTCCCAACATACCGAAAATAATCAAAAATGAGATCAGAACTTTCAGCAGTAAAATCGGTGAAAGAATCCGGATTGATTTGCCCGATGGTTCAATACTAACCCTGAACCCGAATTCCAAGATTAAGGTTGACATCGCAGGATTTCATAATGGTAAACGCCACATTGATCATATCCGTGGTGATGTATTTTTCGAAGTAAAAAGTGATAGCAACTCCATCTTTACGGTAAATGCAGGTGAACTGAATACAAAGGTTCTGGGAACTTCATTCATGATTAGTTCATACCCAGAACTTAATCAGCAGAAAGTTTCCGTTCGATCTGGATTAGTCGAGGTAAAATTAGGTCATAAACTATTGAGTAAGGTTTCGAGATCAGAAGAGTTGATCGTCAACCGATCTTCTCAAGAATTTAAGTTGGGGAATCTTGATATTATACAATTTAATAAACGTGATTATGGTCAATTGCTCCTAAAGCAAGTGACTTTTCAAGAACTAGCCATACAAATCAACAATTATTTTGGTATACAGATAACGACCAAATCAAAGAAAATATTAAGCCAAAAATATACGGTTCCTATAGATAAAAATAAGCCGATTCAAGATTTACTCAAAGCTATTGCTGAGCTACATAAAAACCAATATAGAAAGGAGGGTGAGCTGTTGATTTTTTATTAAAAAATAGGTCAATGACCGCCATCATTGACCTAAAATACAATTATTAATCCTAAAAATTTAATTAAAGAATTTAATACAAAAGCAAATCTATGCATTATTATTTACATATCAGATTATTGTTCATGAGAACATCCATATTTATAGTACTGCTAAATATCTGTAGTACACTGATTGCAAATCCCAGTAAAGGACAATTGCTGGAGACTAAAGTGACGGAAGAAAAACCAACCCCTAGTCTATTGGGATTGATAAATGAACTCGAAGAACAGTTTATACCATTAGTCTATGACCGAGAATTGATTGCATCGGTTTCTCAATCTCAAAAAACTAAAAACTTTATTAACAGACCACTTAAAGAAGTCCTGAGTTATACGCTCAAGAATTCGACCATAACATTCAAAGAAACTGCTGGCTATATCCTGTTAGAACGGAAGAAACAGCAGCATGGACGTCTGATCGGTAGGATATTGGACAATTGGGGAAAGCCATTGAGCAAAGCTAATATCCATGTGTTGGGCACGAATTATAAGGTAGAATCTTCGGTAGACGGGAGTTATGCGCTTAGTTTACCGACCGGAACATATAAAGTTCAAGTTAGCCATATCTCAAAACAAACTCAAGAAATAGCATCAGTGGAGGTCAAAGCTGGCGAATCAACAAAATTGGATGTTGCCATGATTGATCGTAGTTCAAAGATTGAGGAAGTAAGGGTAGAAACTACTTTCAAAAAGGCTTCCACAGCAGGACTCTATGCCGCCCAAAAGAATGCCGTAACAGTTACCGACGGTATATCAGCTGAACAGATTGCTAGAACGCCGGATAATGATGTGGGACAGGTACTGAAGAGAATTACGGGTTTAACCACTGTAAACAACAGGTCTGTCATTGTAAGGGGGATGTCTGACCGTTATAATCAAGCAATGTTGGATGGGATACCTTTGCCAAGTACATCGCAATTTAAGCGCGATTTTGCTTTCGATATTATACCCGTAGAAATGGTAAGCTCGGTCGTAGTAAATAAGACGGCAAGTCCTGAGCTTTCAGCTGAGTTTTCCGGAGGACAGGTCACTATAAATACCTTAGATATTCCTGATGCGAATTTTACATTGTTCCAATATGGATCGGGAACTACAAGTCAGTTAGTAGGTAAGGATTTCCTACGACTGGGGCAGCGCAGTACTTCAGAATATTTCGGATTACCAAGCAAATCGGCACAACAACCTAAAAATATTTTTGTCTGGAACACCCATACCGAAGCAATAAGAGAAGATGCAATTCCTTTAGGCGAAAAAACCAATGAAAAAGCAAGAGATCTCATGTTAAATTATCGCCATAATAATTTGACCTATAAAGATCTTGACGCTATTGAACAAAGCAAAAAACTCAATCCAGATGGATTTAAGTCCTATAGATATGGTGCTAATCCTAATCAGAATATTCGGATGACGATGGGAAGGGTATATGACCTCCGCAATAATTCGAGGTTTGGGTTTTCATTGAGCGGAAATTTCAGAAATGAACAAAACATCGTTGAATTTAATAATGTTAGGGGAACTATTGGACTTCAAAACTTTATGGACAGTGTAGGATTTGGAAAAAGGGGGCCTGGTCAATCTTACCGTTTCAACAGTAATTCGAGTGTAGTCGCAAATGTCGGCTATCAAACTTCCAGATTTAAAGCATCATTGAAAAATATGTATGCCCGAACATATGCAGACCATTTCAACCAGATCACCAGATTATATTATGGTGATTTAACACCTCCAATTGATAATCCAAGCAATTTGATTCGTGAGCAATATCAACAACCGGAGGCGATGTCTCTGCAACAGCATCAGTTGAATACTGAAGTTTCACTTCCATGGGGAATCAAATCTGATGTCATGTTTACCATAAATAAAATCAAACAGCAGATCTTGGATGAGAAAAGAATGCGCTATAATGTAACCACCAAGATTGGAGACACCTATTATTTCCAAAACCCAAATTTATTTAGGTTCGCTGCATCCACCAATGTTACTGAAAAATACGATTACAGAATGTGGACCAATATCAACCAAAGGGATTTGAATTGGGCAGCATCATTTTCCAAATCGTTTAAGATATCTGATTTTCTTGAGAACACAATGAAAATAGGATATCAGGGAGTCAATAAGTTCCGATCATTGGATGTCCTGGAAATGTTGCCTGCGACAAGGTCTTATGATGAAAACCCTTCCAATAGTAATCGTAGTGCACCACGTATTATGACAAATTATGCCGAATTGATGAAACACGAGAATCTCGGTAATGGAAATGGTCAAGCTTATTATTATGCAATGAATACTGGTGGAAGAATATCCTCAGGAGGCATGAATAATCATTCTGCCTATATCATGTTGGATCAAAAGTTATGGGATAAATTACGATTAGTATATGGGGCAAGATTGGAATTTTTTGACTTGGAAAACAGACAACAACAGCAGATCCTCGCATTGTTTGGACCAGATGCATTAGATGATCCAAAATACGCCTATAGACTTACTGTTGGAGATAAACAGACCCGTATCCTTCCATCCATTAACCTAACTTATCAGATAACGGATAATTTCAATTTCCGAACTTCTTTTTCCAGAACGGCTATCCGCCCCGATTTCCGCGAGACCGGTATGTTTGCTTTCTATTCTTTTGATATCAATGGTTATATCGGAGGGGAGCAGGTAGTTTCAACAATAGTAGAAAATACAGATATACGTTTGGAATGGTATCCAGGTCCCGGAGAAATTATATCAGTAACCGGCTATTATAAATATTTGGACAAACCAATTGAATTGGTTCAGGGTGAGAGGTATAGAAATCTTTATAAATATGCCAATATGGAATCTGCCACCAATATGGGCTTAGAAATGGAAATCAGGAAAAATTTTGGATTCCTATCGGAAAAACCATGGCTCAACAACCTGTTTATATATGCCAATGGTACTGTTTTAAAATCACATGTGAATGCTTTGTCGGCGTATAATTGGATCAATCCCCCGGGAGAAACAACAGCAGTCCGTATGCAACAAAGAGTACCAAGCCAGGACCGACCGTTAATGGGCCAGTCTCCTTGGTTGCTAAATCTTGGATTTGGTTATTGGGGCGACAAATTTGGAGCTACAGCTAATTATAATCATCGAGGTTATAGAACAAACCTGGGCAATATAGATATGAGTCGAGTTGAATTCGAATTAGCTCCTAGGCAATTGGACTTTCAGCTATACGGTCGCTTCCTCAAGAAAAAGCTCGAAATGAAATTTAATATAGCCAATCTCTTGAATGACTGGACCAGGTTTTATCGCAACAATTTATATTACTCACCCGGCGAAATAGCTGACCAAAAGGAGAGAGGGAATACCGTAGAAAGCAAGGGTGATGTCAGATATAACAAAAAAGACGGAGATATTATACTGTATCAGAGCAGGGAAGGGGTTCGATATAACCTGTCATTGACTTATTCTTTTTAATCAGAGCAAAATATAAATATTAAAAACCTGGACTGTAACCGAAAAGCTGCTAAGGAATACAGTTTGGTACACTATTTTATATAGCAGCAACCATAAAGAATCGTTATGAACACAACAAAAAAATTGTTCATTTTCGCATTGGCTGCATTCATGTTATTTGGATGTAACAAAGACAGATTGATGTCTCCAAAGGGAGATATGACTGCAGGATTACCTGCCAAACCACATGCCACCATTCCGGTTGACGAGAATGGCCTAATCACTAAATTGTATCTTTCAAATGATACCGTTTGGAAAATCAATGGCGTTGCTTTTGTTGAACCTGGAACAACCCTGACCATTCAAGAGGGTACATTTATTGTCTCTGGTGAAACCAAACCCTATTATGATGAAGAAACCGATAAGACTCATCATATCAAGGGAGTCTTGGTAGTTCCAAAAAATGCTAAAATCATGGCAATAGGAACTGCAACTGAGCCGATTGTATTTACCTCCGATAAAGCAGCTGGTGAAAGAAATACCGGTGACTTTGGTGGAGTTGTATTATTGGGAAATGCAATGATCAATCCAGGAACGGCAAGGATCGAAGGTATTCCAAAACCATTGAATGTAGATGTAGATTATGGTGGTCAAAATGACGCAGATAATTCTGGCGTTATGAAGTATGTGCGTATCGAATTTGCTGGTTACAATCTTTCCCAAGACAATGAAATCAATGGATTGACTTGTGGTGGGGTAGGAAATGGCACTACATTGGAAAATATCCAGGTTTCTTGGGGTAGAGATGATGCATTTGAATTCTTCGGTGGATCTGTAAATGCTAAATACCTCGTAGCAATCTCTACAGATGATGACGATTATGATTTTGACTTTGGATATTCTGGTACTATACAATACGCTCTTTCATTGAAAGACCCTCAATCCACTAACAGTTTGGATAGAACCGGTAAATCAGATTCTAACGGAATTGAGTCTGACAATAATGGTAAAGGCCTTCCAGCTGATCCAACTACAAGACCAGTATTGAAAAACTTCACTTTTATTGGTATCCAAACTCCAGCAACTGCTAAATCGAAATTGAAATATGGTAACCGCTGGAGAAGAGCTTCTTCTATGAATATTACCAATTCGATTATTGCAGGTTATGATATTGGTGCAAGCTTTGAATCCATCACAACTACTGGTTCTGTATTTAGCAATAATGTTGTACATGCTTATACTAATCCATTCAATGGTACAGTTCCGGGAACAGGAAATGCTACTGGAAGCGGATCATCTACTACCGCTGCTGCGGTTTATTTAAAGTTTGAAGGTGGTAATGATATTTTTTATACAACTAGTACTGCATCAACTTTTGAACCAGCTAATTTAATTCCATTGTCTACTTCTCCAGCATATGGTGATGGTTCGACAACTTATAAAGGAGCATTCAATCCATCATCGTCAACATTGTGGACTGATACATGGACACAGTTTGCCCCAAAAACCTATTAATATCAATTAATAAAAATAGCGAGTTGCCTTTGCAACTCGCTAATAATCAACTTTAAAATGAAAAAAGAATACAAATATATTTTATTAATACTTCTATTTATTATAATTTCTTCGTGTGAAAAGGGAGAATATTTAAATAAAAGCCAAGAATTCTCAACTATTAAAATAGATATTTTAGGAGATGTTATTTCTCCTAGTGCAGTAATTATTGATGGAAATAAATATAATTCTAGTAATTTTTTAATACCATTTGAAGAAAAGGACTCAATCGAGTTGTCTCTTGAATTTCCTGATCAAAAGTATAATTTCAAAAAGAAGATTCTAAATAAAAAAGGTGAAAATAATGTTTTTTTATTCTTTAATAATATACAGGATTCAACAATTACCATAGGACCACATCCCCTCGAAGGTGTTGAAGTTCCTGATGGATATGTGGCTGTGAAAGTTATGGGGTCAAATGAGCAGTTCTCTGATGAAAATGGAAATCTAAATTTGGGTGTTTATGACGTAATAGGAGAAATTGTTTGGGGACAGGAAGTAAATTATACTAAAAATCCAGTAGATACAATCGCAGGTATTACAAATACCTTCCCAGAGCATTTTACTCTCATAAAAAGACCTCAAATGGACAAATTGGTTCGTTTTAAATTTCTAAACAGTAAATATGAAGATATTTTAGTGAACGGTTCAAGAGTTTATGCCTTTAGAGGATTCCCAGAAGATCAAAAAGTTTTTATGTTTCAAATAACTGAAGGAGGAGCCCTGCGTATTAGGAGAGATCCTAATAGTGGCCTAAACAATGCTGATCGAGGATATAATGTTACCCCTGTGTTAAATTATTATATGTCTAAATAGATTTAAAAAATGCGTAAGATCAACTCAGTAAAACATGCAAAATTTATATTAATTATGCAGGAAATAGAGAAGATATTTTCTGATGAATCCATGTTTTCTGAAATGGACGCCTTAGATATACACTGTGAAAAATTAAATGCAATACATCAAAATTATCAACAAACCATTACTAATCTCGAAAAGATAATTGAAGAATATCATGCCGAATCCAAAGTCATAAGGCATCTTATGCTTTCTAAACCAATCCGAAAACTAAAACTCAAGAAAAATCAACCTGATAAATTTAAAGGTATTGTTAATCAGGTCAATAGTTTCATAAGTTAATGGGTAAGAGTGAAAAAACCGGGAGAAATTCCGGTTTTTTTAGCCCATCAACAATTCATTACTATGTTTCTTAATATTAGCCGCAATCTTGTCTATCGGCAAATCATCAGAGTCTTTCCCAAATGGATCTTCTATAGATTCGCCAATCATCTCCAAAGTCGCTAAAACATAAAATATAAAGGGTACGGCTGCCACCACAAAATAACCCATCGAAAATACCAATCCTATTGGTAGTGTTGCTGTATACAATACAATAAATGTCTTGATAAAGGCACTATATCCTAAGGGAATAGGCGTATTCTTGATTCTTTCACAAGCACCTGTTATCTCTGTAAGTGCTGTGAGTTCTTTGTTCAATACAATAAGTTGATCTCCTGAGATTTTCCCTTCTTTATAAATCAGATTGGTCTTTTTATAGATCAACGAGGCAACCTGGTTTGGTCCGTGTTTTTTGTCATCCAGGTCCTTAAGCTCAGGGTGATCATTCTCATCTAACATAAACTTGGTATAGTCCGAACGCAAATAATTGAACAGAGTTTCTGCAAATAGTGGAATTGATTTCTTGTAAAAGCTCCTGGTCACTTTATCCTCAGGATCCAAAAATGAATTCAGCTTAATCGCCAGGATTCTGCTCGTATTGGTCAAAGCACCCCATTGTTTCCTGGCTTCCCACCATCGATCATATGCAGTATTTGTCCTAAAAACCAACAACAAGGAAAGCACAAATCCCAATAAATTATGGACGGTAGTAATATTTCGCATCCAACTTTTGTCAGATAGTTTTAAATATTCAAGTTCATAATATGCTAATGCCCAAGAAACCAAAACGGAAATAATAAGATAGGGTAGAAGCCTCTTGAAAATTTTACTGGTAAAAATATGAGAAATGGTTTTCGACCAATCTTTGGGATTATAAACAATCATTGATAAAATTTTTTGACTATCAAACTTAAATAGCCTAATTTCACGCAATATGACAAAAAAGCGCAAAACAGTCAAGAAAAAAGTAGTCACCGAACAGGAGATTAAAAGAAAATTACTGTTTTGGAGCATTACCATTCCTTGTTTGATGGTGCTTGCAATTTTCGCATGGCAGCATCGTGCCGGATTATCTTATCTGATGATCAAGTGGTTCGAAAAAGATAAAATGATTGCTGAAGATAACAGCAAATATGATATTCGGAATATTGAATTGATGCGTCGTCATCAGGAAAAAATATTTGGAATCGATGTTTCCCAATATCAGGGTAATATTTCTTGGGATGAAGTATTGACAATCAATGATGAATTCCCCGTAGACTTTATCTTTATCCGTGCAACAATGGGAGAAAAAGCCAAGGATTCTAAATTCAAGTCTAATTGGAAAGAGGTAAAAGACAAGAACAAGCTCCGTGGAGCCTATCATTATTTTAGGCCAAATGAAAATTCTATTAAACAGGCAAATAACTTCATAAAAACCGTCAAACTTGAACCAGGTGATCTTCCTCCAGTATTAGACATCGAAGAAATGCCACGAAATCAATCTATGGATAGTCTGAAGACTGGTCTCAAACGTTGGTTGATTCAGGTTGAAAAACATTTTAAAGTCCGCCCTGTTTTATATTCAGGCGACAAATATTTCGCTGATTTCCTTGAAAAAGAATTCGCTGATTATACACTTTGGATTGCTAATTATAACTTCTGGGTCGAAAGTCCCAAAAAACATTGGAATTTTTGGCAATTCTCTGAACGTGGGACAGTGAAGGGAATTAGAGGTCCGGTAGACCTAAACCTTTTTAATGGGGATATTGAGGAATTGGAGAAAATTTGTTTGAAATAGGAAGTTGGTGAGGACACCAACATTAAATAATTAATTATGGCATCTTTTAACGAAATAATTCAGAAAAATTCATTGGTTTTGGTTGACTTCTCGGCAGCTTGGTGTGGACCATGTCAAATGTTGGCGCCGATTTTAAAAGAGGTAAAAGACGAACTTGGAGACAAACTCTCAATTATCAAAATTGATATTGATAAGAATCAGGCGGTAGCATCCAAATTTCATGTTCAGGGAGTACCAACTTTGATTCTATATAAGGATGGAAATCAGGTTTGGAGACAGAGTGGCTTACAACCCAAACATGAACTCCTCAAAATTATAAATTCGCATTCTTAATTAATGAATACAAAAAAGGCGCAGTATAATCTTGAGGGCACTGAAAAAGTCTCAACTTTTTAATGAGATTTAAAGAAATGACTGAGTACAGGATTTATCTTACTCGGTCATTTTTGTTCTAAGGATTTCTGAAAATTTGTTTTTTAATGGTTTTATTGAAGGTTTAATCGACCATGAGTGGCTATTTAGGCTTTCAGAATCTCAAATCCATTGATTTTGAGGTAATATTCCTCCTTTTTAGATCAATTTCAGGATTCTTTTCAAGTTTACCGTGAAGATGGCCATTGCACCCTGCATTTCCATATTTTGGATGCCATAGGAATCTGCTCTTC
>NZ_PEBA01000018.1:0-44778 GCF_002734235.1 Sphingobacterium sp. 1.A.5 | reverse complement strand
ATGGACTGCACTTATCGGGATCCTGCTCTTTAAGTACATCCAGAAGAAGGCAAAATACAATTGGAACCTCTCGAATCTGGTCAACTTTATCAGGATGAACATATTCGTGAAAATTGATCTGTGGAAATGGGCTGATGATCCGTTCATTTCAGGAAAACCACCTGATAAAAAAGGACAATATGTGCTCTTTTAGTAACACACATAGGATACCTTTCCAGTAATTAACCGAATTCTTCAATTGAACACGAATGGAGATGGATTTTTTATGCCAAAATATTTATTTAGGACAGTACTGATTTTGGGATTAAATCTTGATAAACAAAATTATGAGTTAGAAAGCTTACTAGAGAGTACGCTGGAAAAGTCCCAGATTATATCTCCTGTTGAAGGTAGAATTCCACATGGCAACATCAATTTTATCCTGAAGGCCATTAAATCCTTGAATTACGAGTGGATATGCATAGGATCAGAGTTTGGAGATTATATGGAATTAGTTTGGATCGATGATCTGATTAATGATGTAAAGGAATTGACCTTACAAACAAATTTATATACCTATGATCGAAAAATATTAATAACCTGTCATTGGGACAGTTTTCAGACCTATATTTGTTCTTCTTGTGAAATAGTTGAAAAAATTGTACAGCATGCAAATCTTGAAGGATTCTATGCTAATGCCAACACAGAAGTTTATTGGAGTTTGAGAAATGAGCAGTTTGGGTAATTTGAAGATATTCATTCACAATTCTATTAAAAACGCCATATTTGCAATCCAAATAGTTTTCGATGAAGCTTCAGGCGATTAATTTATTAACAAAAGAAAAAATCAACCTTAAAAATGAAATCCTTGCAGGATTGACGGTTTCTATGACCATGATTCCTGAGTCACTTTCCTTTGCTATCTTAGCTGGATTGAGCCCTTTGACAGGATTATATGCAGCATTTTTAATGGGAATTGTAACTGCGATCCTTGGAGGAAGACCAGGAATGGTCTCAGGGGGCGCTGGCGCTACGGTGGTAGTGTTGATTGCACTGGCAGCAACACATGGAGTGGAATATCTTTTTGCAGCAGTAGCGTTAGCAGGTGTCATTCAAATTCTGGTAGGTGTATTTAAGCTCGGAAAATTCGTTAGGTTAATCCCCCAACCAGTAATGTATGGATTTCTAAACGGGCTGGCAATAATTATATTCCTCGCTCAAGTGAAACAGTTCAAAATCGTCCAAAATGGAATTGAAACTTGGATGACAGGAACTTCACTTTTTACAATGGTTGGGTTAACATTATTGACCATAATTACGGTACAATTCTTTCCAAAATTGTCAAAAGCTATACCTTCATCTCTAATTGCGATAATAGTAACCTTTGCAATAGTTTACTTTTTTAATATTGACACTAAAAAAGTGATCGATATTGCTACAGTCAGCGGCTCATTTCCAACTTTTCATTTGCCTCAAGTACCTTTCAATCTTGAAACCCTGAAAATAATTTTCCCCTATGCAGCAGTTATGTCTGCAGTAGGCTTAATTGAATCCTTATTGACTTTGAATATGGTTGATGAAATCACAAATACGAAAGGAAGTTCAAATCAAGAGGCTATTGCACAGGGCTCTGCAAATATAGTGAATGGTTTTTTTGCAGGAATGGGTGGATGTGCTATGGTTGCGCAAACCTTGGTAAATATCAATGCTGGTGCTCGAACCAAGATCTCAGCAATAGTGGGTGCTTTGGGAATCCTATTTGTAATTCTGGTTGGGGGAAGCGTTATTGAACAAATACCAATGGCTGCCTTGGTCGGGGTCATGATGATGGTAGCAATCTCAACATTTCAATGGGGGTTCTTAAGGTTGTTGAATAAAATGCCTAAGTCAGATGTACTCGTCGGAATTTTAGTCGCAACAATAACGGTTATCTTACATAATCTAGCCTTAGCTGTTTTTGTAGGAGTAATTATATCTGCTCTCGTTTTTGCTTGGGATAATGCAAAAAGAATCCGTGCAAGAAAATCGATAGCTGAGAATGGAGACAAAATCTACGAGATTTATGGCCCTTTATTCTTTGGCTCAACTAGTAATTTTTTAGATAAATTCGATATATCCGAAGATCCAGATCGCGTAATTATTGATTTTAAAGAATCAAGAGTGGTGGATATGTCTGCTATAGAAGTGCTGAAAAAGCTGACCCAAAAATACCAAGACCAAAACAAAAAAATTATTCTTAGACATTTGAGTCCAGATTGTGTGCGATTATTGGATAATGCTAAAGGATTTATAGAAATTGACATTGAGGACGATCCAACCTACAAAGTAATGCCTAATCAATAAAACAAAAATAGAGGTAGATATATACCCACCTCTATTTTATTCTTTTTAATATTTAACTTAGATTTTATCTACTAATGTGCTGATATCAACCTTAGGTTTAGATAAATTCATAGCTTTGATCGCTTTCTTGCATGCATCAACCATTTCTTGTGTCATAGCATATTTATAATTGCCATAATCATCATATTCCATTTCGCCAACATGGAAAAAACCATATTGATCAAAGAAATCTGTAAGATCGGTCTTAGATACCTCACAGGCAGTTTTAACGAAGTTCAATTGATGTACTGCAGGATTCCGCTCTATTACTGTTCCTTCCCTGCCCCATTTCTCTCTTATTTTCTGCCTCGATGGTCTATTGTTAGAATTTTGATTTCTCAATCTTTCAAATAAATCAGGATAAAAATCCGGATTCTCTCCAATACCTTCAAAGTATAGTTGTAACTGCCAGAACGGCACAAGTCTATTGAAAACATCAGGATCTTGAAGGTAGGATATTTTCTTGTCAATGATATTTGTTCTAGCTAATTTAAAATTATCTTGGTCCAAAATCCTCGACTCATTACCGAAGGACCTCATCACATATAATGAATAAATATTATTGCTAACCTCACCTAAACCGCCCCAACTCAGCATTGGGCTGGTTTGATGCACATGACCAACCTCATGGCTAAATCCCCAACATGGATCCCCTTTGATAACAGAACTTGGATCTGCAACCATTTTCATGGCATAACCTTTTTTATCACCCATGTAGGCAACTCCATCTCGATCCCTGAACATATAATAGTTGTAATTTACTCTTGCTAGAATCCTGTTTTTAGGAACTTTATTATACTTCACCAATCCCATTAATCGATGTTGCCTATAAACCAAAGAGTCATAATTGCTGATCAATTCTTTGCCTCTGCCATACGCATATTTCTTTAAAGACTCTACTGGATAGGCTATCTGGATATGTTTTCCTTTAGCATCCAATATTGGGAATACAGCTTTATCAATAAACGAATTCCAATCTTGATCAGAATGCTTATCAATATCAAAATAACCGTTTACTTGGCCGGAAAGGAAATGAATCGTAACTGGCTTTTCATTTTCAGGACTATCGGAAAAATAGTTTACATAGGCCAAACTGCCAAATTCTTTCAAGTCTATTATATTTACCCCATTACGAAGTTTGAATTCCTTCTTTTCAATTCCCCAGCCTTTTGGGTCCTTTGTAGGGTCATCCGGATTCGGAGCTTTACGCATCCAATTGGGAATTACTAAATGAATGTCTTTGTCTTCTTCAATACCATCTGCAATAACTATATGTTGTCCTATCGGAAGATATACACCAGTAATATTCTCATATTTACTATATCCATCTCCAATACTCAATTCTTGACCCAAGGTCTTTGGCGACAAAAGTGCACGGTAAGTAGAATATTTATAATCATTTACTTTTTCGCCACGTAATAAATCAAAGGCTAAAGCTTTGATTTTTTCATTTTTGATCAGATTAATCTGTTTTTTACCAACCCCTTTCTTCAAGCTACTTGCCAATCCATCACTAAAAACAGTTAGGTCTGAATAAACAGCATGAAGGTCATCTGCACTTTGGGAAAATACTGAACTCGTTAACAAAATAGCACCGGCAATAGTCAATAGGCCTTTTTTCATAAAATAATAATTGATTCATTCATTGATTTCTTTTCTAAATTACATCTATTTTTTAGAGAAGTAAACATATCATCATTAAATAATTGGCAGTTTTATTTCTTGAAAGTATGCAACCGATTGAGTAATGAAAAAATTACTTTATGAATAAGGAAATTTAAGCTGATTTTGAAAACAATCACCACCCTATTATTTTTTATATGCTTTTTATAGTCTTGTTCCACTCTCCTTCCACTCTCAGTCTTCTTTCGTTCGGACCTTGTTCGGACCTTGTTCGGGTGTATTCCGAAGCAGCTCCGAACAAGGTCCGAAGGAAGTCCGAACAAGAGACGAACGAGAGTAGAACGAGAAAGGAACAAGAGTATAACGAAAGTGTAAAAGGAAAATATTTGATTCATTGATATCTTTTATAAATTACTGTTACTTTTGAGTGAAGAAGTTATATCATCCTATAAAAAAAAATACCATGAAAACCTTAGAACCTCAACGAATCGAAGAATTGATTACTGTTTTAAAAAAGAGATTTGAAAAAAATATGCATCGTCATCCAAGTATTAAATGGGATAATGTAGAAAAACGATTAATGTCTTCAAAAGAAAAATTATGGTCAATCAATGAAATGGAAGAAACAGAAGGTGAACCTGATGTTGTTTCTCTTTTTGACAATGAGGAAATTATATATGTAGATTGCTCAGCGGAAAGTCCAAAAGGCAGACGTAGCCTATGTTATGATCAAGCTGCATTGGAATCCAGAAAAGAACATAAACCAAAAGATTCAGCAATGAATATGGCTCATGAGATGGGAATAGAGTTGTTGTCTGAAGAAGAATATAGTGCATTACAATCTTTAGGAAAATTTGACAATAAAACATCAAGCTGGTTAAAAACATCCCCAGAAGTTCGGAAACTCGGTGGTGCAGTATTCGGAGACTTAAGGTACAACAGGGTGTTTTTTTACCATAATGGAGCTGAATCCTATTATGCAGCCCGTGGATTTAGAGGTTTGATCAAACTCTAATTCTAGGCAATTTTCTTTATCTTTAGGATAAATTTAATGATATGGGAATGTATTGTACTTTGCGTAGGATTCCAATGGGAAAATTAGAATCCTACCTCGAAAACAGTAACTTGTTGAAGGAAGATTTTTATTCTAATGAAGTGTCCGAAATACCTCAGTTGGATATAGATAAATCATGGGATGGAATTATTTTTCTTCTGACTGGAAAGTCCCATAACAATGTTGGACAAAATATATTAGCATCAACAATATTAGGCACCGCTTCTTTTGATGAATCTCTGAATCTTGGTTATGGTGCTCCAAGGTATCTACTCCCAGAGGAAGTGAAATCCATAAACAATAAAATCAAAATTCTAAATGTTGATGATTTAAAATTTAGATTTAATGCTGGCCAAATGATAGAACAAGATGTCTATCCAGATATATGGGAAGACCAAAGATCATTCGAATATCTACAGGAATATTTTGTTAAAATCCAAAGTTTCTATCAACATGCCAGCTGGGCAAATGAAGCAATAGTAATTACAATTCTATAGATAATTATGATTTTATAATTTTATCTAATTGTTCTGAAACCTTATTAAGAAAAGTGCGGTCCCCAGAACCAACTTCAAGGGTCATATATTGACCTTGATAATTGATTGATTTAATTGTCTGCATTACCTTAGCCCAATTCACATCTCCCTCCGTCAATTCCACAGAAAAACCCTTACCCATCCCCTGCTCATTCATCACTTTTTTACTGAACTCTTTAACATGGAGCTTGAACACTTTATTACCCAATACTTCAAGCCAATGCTCTGGCCAACCATACCTCAAAATATTGCCTAAGTCAAAATACCACCCAACTAATGGATGGTTTATTTTGTCTAGAAAATCTTTTGCTTCAATAGGACTTAGTATCAAATTATTCCAAACGTTTTCAATCCCGATTTGAATGCCGGTCTTTTCAGCATAAGGAATCAACTTTCTAATGGAATCCAGTGCATTATCATAGGCTGTTTTATAGGAAACGGAATCACTAACTACACCAGGGACTACTAAAACTGTGTCTCCACCAAGCTCTTTCGTTTCTTCCAATGATTTTGCAACAGATTCTATCGTATATTTCCTAACAGCAGGATCAGGATCAGATAAAGGTTTGCCCCAATGATCCTTGTTAACAGTACTTGGTATCTCTATACCTGTTTTGTCTCGAGCATCTAAAAGTTCTTTAATGGGAATATCTAATGGAGTATTGAATTCAATTCCGTCAAAACCAAGGTCTTTTACCAGTTTGAATTTATCAAGAACGGACAGATCTTCCTTGATCATGTAATAACCTAAACCTTTTTTTATTTTCAAAGGATTAGAAGATAATGTTACTGTATTTGCTATGGCATTAGATCCAACAATTGTTGCTCCAAGGATACCCATTGATTTAATGAAATCTTTACGATGCATAGGTTGAAATTAAAAAATCTGTGGTTGAGAATGCTAAATATAGGGATTTAAAACCAATTCTGGTAGCCAAATATGCCCGGAATCCCCCCGGTATGGATGAAAAGAATGGGCTCTCCTTTCGGAAACCGACCTTTCTTGATATCTTCAACCATTCCTGTAAATGCTTTTCCAGTATACACAGGATCCAGAAATACACCTTCGGTTTTTGCTAAATGTTTAATAGTCTGTAGTGTTTGCTCATTTGGAATTCCGTAAGCCTCTCCCACATAATCATTGCTCAATCTATATTCAATTCCTTGAGATTGCTTTGATAAATCAAACAAGTTTAAAATTCCTTCAGTGATATTTTTGGTTTCATCCAATATAACCTCTCTATCTGGCTGGACATTATAAGCTTGAATGAATGTTTTTTTACCCAAAATCTCATACCCGGCAATTAATCCTGCATGAGTACCACCAGACCCACTTGCCAAAGTGATATGTTTAAAATCAACACCTAGATCCTTGGATTGATCCTCAATTTCGTAAACAGCTCTTGAATAACCTAAACCTCCAATGGTATTGGAACCCCCAACAGGGATAAAATATACCTTGTCTCCAACTGTTTCATAATGTTTCGTTAAATTATTGATGAAGTTGGTCGCTGATCCATCATTTGCTATTTCGTGGATGTTTGCATCCACGATATTATCTAAAACTAAGTTGCCATTTAGTTGGTAACTCTCAGTATCGAGCGGTACGGAATTCTTTAGGACCAAATCTACATCAAATCCCATCATTTTTGCGGTAACAGCAGTTAAGCGTGCGTGATTTGATTGCCTGGCTCCTATTGTGATAATGCGAGTGGCCTCGTTCTGTTTGGCTTCCGCCAAAAGATATTCTAATTTCCTCAACTTATTACCGCCACAACCTAACTCAGTAAGATCATCTCTTTTTATATAAATTGGTGTTTTCAATTCGTTGCTCAATCCTTGTAAATAGAGAAGTGGACTGGGAAAACTAAGCAGTTTTAACCTGTTAATTCCACTTACCAATAGATGTGAATCAAATCTGTAAACTTCTTTCATATTTTAAAATTAACAATAAAAATCTTGTGATTAAAAAGCTAAAATATTGGCATTTTTAGCATATTTTTGTTAATATTGCGATAAATCAAATAAATATTTATCAATAAATGTCCCTTAATTTTAAGAATTTCATTAAGCTAGTAGATCAGCGCAATCCTAACGAGCCTGAGTTTCTACAAGCTGTTACGGAGGTTGTGGAGGATTTAATCCCTTATATTATTGAAAACAGAGCTGATTTTATTGATCTGAGAATCTTGGAGCGTATGGTGGAACCTGAACGTGTAGTTTCATTTCGTGTTGCTTGGTTAGATGACAAAAACCAGATTCAAGTAAATAGAGGATATAGAGTGCAAATGAATTCTGCAATTGGTCCATATAAAGGAGGTCTACGGTTTGCTCCAGATGTCAATTTGAGTATCTTAAAATTTTTGGCATTTGAACAAGTCTTCAAAAATAGTTTGACCGGTTTGCCAATTGGTGGCGGTAAAGGAGGCTCTGACTTTGACCCTAAGGGAAAATCAGATAATGAAATTATGCGTTTCTGCCAAAGTTTTATGACAGAATTGCAAAGACATATTGGTTCTGAAACGGATGTCCCTGCAGGAGACATTGGTGTGGGAACCAGAGAAATCGGATACTTATTCGGCCAATATAAAAGACTACAGAACAATTTCTCAGGTGTATTGACTGGTAAAGGTACTCAATGGGGTGGTTCTTATATTCGACCAGAAGCTACAGGATATGGATTATTATATTTTGTGCAATGTGTGCTGGATTATAACAACGAATCTATAGAGGGTAAAACAATAAGTATTTCGGGTGCTGGAAATGTGGCATACTATGCTGCGGAAAAAGCAATACAATTGGGAGCTAAAGTTATAACTCTTTCAAATAGTCAAGGAACAATTTATGATAAGGATGGCTTTACATTAGAAAAATTAACATATATTGGGACATTAGGAAGAGATTTGGCTAAGTATGCGAAAAAATACAATTCCGCAACCTATCATGCTAAAGAGAATCCTTGGCAATTTAAATGTGATATCGCTCTACCTTGTGCTACTCAAAATGAAATCAATGAATCTGATGCTAAAAAATTGGTGAAAAATGGCTGTACAATTGTTGCTGAAGGTGCAAATATGCCTTCTACAGCAGCTGCAATCAAAATCTTTCATCAAGCGAAATTGCATTTCGGACCTGGGAAGGCAGCAAATGCTGGTGGTGTAGCGGTATCAGGCTTGGAAATGTCTCAAAATGCAATCGGACAACAATGGTCACATGAAAAAGTAGACCATAGATTGAAACTGATCATGGAGAATATCCATAAAACCTGTGTCAGGTTTGGAAAAGAACCTAATGGTTATGTCAATTATTTAAAAGGCGCAAATATTGGTGGCTTTATTAAAGTTGCAGAAGCAATGAAAGCCCAAGGAGTAGTTTAGAATAGTAATAATTTATATTTTTAAAGTTCTGCCCCGAAAGGGTCAGAACTTTTTTAATTAATGACAATTCATATAGCTACATAAAAAACCATATAGCTTGTACCATTCTTAATCGAACAAAATTATTTGACGGATCGCGTCGCCATTTGCTAAACGCTCAAAGCCCAAATTAATATCTTCTAGTTTTAAGGTGTGAGTTATTAATTTATCAACTGGCAAACGTCCCATTTTATAAAGTTCTATAAATCTCGGAATGTCAATCGTCGGAACACAGCTTCCTAAATAACAACCCTTCAATGTTTTTTCCTGCCCTACCAAGGTTAAGGGATTCAAACTCAAGCGTGCGTCAGGATGCGGTAATGCACCGGTGACCGTTACTCCACCTTTCTTTGTAGCATTGAAAGCAAAATCTAAAGCTGGCATCGCGCCTGCAAACTCCACTGATTTATCCACCCCTCCTAGCGTCATTTCTTGCTTGAGGTCCTCTAATGCGCTTTCTGAGCTAGAATCTAAAGAATGAGTCGCACCATACTCTTTTGCTACCTTCAGCTTAGCATCGCTTATGTCTGCGGCGATTATTTTCGACGCTCCAGCGGCAATTGCACCTAATATAGCCGATAAACCAACCCCACCAAGCCCGACGACCAAAACAGATTCACCGGGTTGCACTCCCGCAGTATGAACCACCGCACCAACACCCGTCATCACAGCACAGCCAAATAGAGCAGCTATTTCGAATGGAACTGATTTGTCAATCTTTACCAAGGAATAGACTGATGCAACTGCATATTCAGCAAAACCTGAAACGCCCAAGTGATGGTGGTAGATCTCTCCTTTATTGTTTTTGATTTTCTTATCACCATTGAGTAAAACTCCTTCGTTATTAGCTTTTGCCCCTGGATTGCATAATGCAGCCCTTCCAGACATACAATATTCACAGCGTCCACAGGATGGCAGAAACGCAAAAACAACATGGTCACCTACCTCAAAATCTTTGACATCCTCACCTAATTCAGTAATTATCCCTGAGGCTTCGTGGCCAAGCACCATAGGCATTGGACGAGGACGGTTACCGTCTATCACCGAAAGGTCTGAATGACAGAGACCTGCAGCCTTTATCTTTATTAGAACTTCTTCCTTCCCAGGTTTTTCAACCTCAACCTCCTCTATAGTTAATGGTCTCGATTCAGTATAAGGACGTGAATGCCCTCCTGATTGATGGAGAACCGCTGCTTTGATTTTCATAAGTATAAATTAGTTATAATATTCTTCCGGACCTTTTTTGAACTCACCCCACTTAATAGGATCATGACCTGTGACTACCAATGCATCATATTTATCTGCATATTCATGGAGTTTCTTTACTGATCTTACAGTGTCAACCGTTGAAGCTAAAAAACCAGGCAAAGCCTTTTCCTCCCAATGGTCTGTCGTGTAGGCAGCATCAACTGTTAATAGAATGGAACCTGAATTGGGCAGTGTGATTAAAAAGCTGCAGTGACCAGGAGAATGTCCCGGTGTTGGAATGATTTTAATAACTCCGTCCCCGTAAACATCAAACTCATCATTATAATTCAACTCTAGGAATTGCCATTTTAAGTTGGGTTTGTCGAAATCCTTACGGATATATCCACCTGCAGCAAACCAATCTGGAGTAAATGCATATTCATATTCCTTTCTTTGCACAACATGTGTTGCATTCGGAAAGTTTCCAATTGCTCCCGTGTGATCTAAATGAAGATGAGATTGCAGAACGAATTTTATGGAAGATATATCTATTCCTAAATTTTTAATGACTTCAACACATCCTTCCGATTCATCCATAACAGGCCAATAAACTTGTGTTATTCCACCCCAATGTTCCAAAGCGTTTTGAGCACAATGTACAGAGTTGCCTCCATCTATTATGATATTTCCTTTGGGGTGAGTAATTAAATACCATGGAACAGGAATCTCATAAGGGTCTAATGATGCGTTCATTTTGATGTTGTTCTCTTTACATTTCAAAATGCCAGTTTGAAACATATAAAGTCTGATGTCTTTTTTCATAGCAAGTTTTTTGTTGGTTAGATATATCCCCTAAAATAATAAATCAGAATAAATAATCACAATCATTTTATTAATTTAATTAATTATTATATAACAATTAATATCAAATTTACATTAAAGAAATTTTGACTCTGCTAAAACCTTTAGTGCTTTTTGTTCAATCTAAACTTTGATGTATCTTGCCAAAAAAATATTTAATCATGCGTGTATTAGCTGAGTTACCTCATCCAGATTGTAAAATCACAATCTTCGGAATGAACCAGAAATTTATTATAAAATTTGAACAAGGAAGTTTAGAACAATCGTATAAGTTAGCGGAAGCTGATGTGGTTGGTGGAGTGAATGGAATATTTGAATTGCTGGATGAAGACTTTATGAAAAAAGTTTTGGACCTTTTCGCACAAATGAGAAGTGCAATAATTGAAACTTATAACAAATATCAATAATTAATATATGTAAATCATATTTACACTTGATAATTAAGTGTTTATATAATAAAAAACCTGAATTCAAAATTATATTTGGCAATTCAGGTTTTTTTTATGTTGAAGTTTTTATTTAAGTTAAATAAATATTTTAAATAATATTCTTAAATAATTGATTTCCAATTATGAATAATTCATAAAAAATTTTATTTGGCTAATAATTCTGCCAAATAATCCACTCCTACACTTGCTTTTTCTGATATTTTATGGACTGGAGGTACATTATAATTTTCTGCATTAGGGTCTATAAGAATCAATTTGCAGTTTGGTTTTGTTTCATAAATTAAGTTTGCAGCAGGGTAAACTTGCAATGATGTTCCAATAGTCACAAATACCTCTGCTTCTCTCGCCAACTTATATGCCTGCTCCATATTCGGGACTGCTTCACCAAACCAAACAACGTGTGGACGCAATTGCGATCCTAATTCACATTGTTCTCCTCTTTTTATTTCTGCTCCTTCAATATCGTAAATAAGTGTTGGATTAATTGATGATTGGGATTTTGTAATCTGACCATGTAAGTGCAGTACCTTAGAACTACCTGCCCGCTCGTGCAGATCATCTATATTTTGTGTGATGATATGGATGTCATAATCTTTTTCGAGTTCTGCGAGTTTCAGATGAGCATGATTTGGTCGCGCTGAAAGACAATCCGCCCTTCTCTTATTATAGAATGCCTGTACCAATTCTGGATCTTTCAACCAAGCTTCAGGAGTGGCAACATCTTCAACTCTATGCCCTTCCCAAAGACCATCTGAACCACGGAAAGTCGGAAGACCGCTCTCTACCGAAATTCCTGCTCCTGTAAATACAACTACTTTTTTCATATGTAATTTTAAAAAAAAAATCGGCTTCATTCGTCAATGAAACCGATTTTATGATGTTACTGTGAATGTTACTTCACAAAATATCTATGTTCAATAACTGTTGCTTCAGGCTGTTTGCCTTCAATAGCTTCCTTTACTGGGCAGCTTCCAGTTACTCCTCTGAAAATTAATGCTCCACCCAATGTGATACCCGAAAATGCCGTAATGGGATTTTTGAATAGCTTTCTAGCTCCCATACCTAATATAAAACCACCAGCTATAACTGATAAAATACGCTCCGAGGTCCCAACATTTCCTAATTCACAGGACTCATCTAGCTTTGTCTTTACTTTGTCGATTGCAAAATTTAAAATACCGCTCATAATTTTCGAAATTTATTCCTTTACAATATAACGATTGAAATATTAAAATGTTTCTACTTAGGTATAAATTTTGTGTTAAGCCCCGTATAATTCGTAAATTCAAACTTTCTGTATTTAAAATAAGTCTATGCGCGTAAAAAAATATTCTGGTGAGCTCGTGCCGTTTGATGAAACAGCTCTTCGACGCTCCCTTACTAGATCTGGTGCAACTGAAAATGAGGTTAATATGGTATATGAATCCATTAAAACATCAGTATATGATGGGATATCTACCAAAGAACTTTATGAAATGGCATTTAATGCCCTAAGGGGTAAAAAAAACTCCTACGCAGCTAGATATAGTCTAAAGAAAGCAATCCGAGAACTTGGTCCTGAAGGGTTTTATTTTGAAAAATGGATTGCAAGATTGTTTCAAGAAGATGGATATGAAGCAATAACTGGCCAGACTGTTCAAGGACATGCAGTAAGTCATGAAATTGATGTAGTTGCGGTCAGAGGAAATGAAATGCTCGCAGTTGAATGCAAATTCAGAAATGATGCAGATGCCAAGATTTCGGTTACGACTCCAATGTATTTCAAATCTAGAAAAGAAGATATAACAGGAATATCCTATAATTTCTTTAATCAAAATCGTCAATTTACGGATGGATGGCTCGTCACAAATGCTTACTTAACTACTGACTCTATATCATTTGGAAATTATTATAAAGTAAATCTTCTGTCTTGGGATTATCCTAAAGGTAGTTGCTTAAAAACTAGAGTTGACAGCAATGCAGAATACCCAGTGACCTGCTTAACTAATATTACTGAGCAAGATAAAGCGATGTTACTAAAAAGCCAGATTATATTGGTCAAGGATCTAGTAAAAACTCCACAGGTTATGGATAGAATACAGATCCCTAAAAATAAACAATCACTTATATTAAAAGAGGCAAATGAATTAATTAACAGTCCTTTAGAACATGAGTAATAAATTTGTACGTGAAGAAATTAACTTCCTTAAAGGTGCCCGCGGACGCTGGAATGAACTAAAATATGCATTTGGTGTAGTCTTTCAGTTTATGAAAGGCTTTAGAACTTTGCATTTTGTTGGCCCATGCGTTACGGTATTTGGTTCTGCTCGATTCGGTGAAGACCATCCATATTATATTCAAGCCCGAGAGATCTCTGCAAAACTAGCCGAACAAGGATTTACCATCATGACCGGCGGTGGTCCAGGAATAATGGAAGCAGCAAATAGAGGCGCAAAAGATGTTAATGGAGCTTCGGTCGGATGTAATATCGTGCTCCCGCATGAACAAAAGCATAATCCTTACATGGACAAATTTGTAAACATTGATTATTTCTTTGTCCGTAAAGAATTGCTGCGAAAGTATTCCTTTGCATTTGTTATTATGCCAGGCGGTTTCGGAACTTTGGATGAGTTTTTCGAAACATTAACCTTGATCCAAACCAAAAAAATATCCCAATTCCCAATCGTCGTAATGGGTATGGATTTCCATCAAAACATTAAAGAACATGTCGACAGGATGATCATTGAAAAGACGATCAGCCCTGAAGACCAGGATCTATTGCTCTTTACCGATGATATCCAAGAAGCAGCTGCACATATCCTTAAATATGCCGACACCAATAAGATCATAAAACTTCAAGACCCGAAACCAAGCTGGATATTGGGAGAGAAAAAAGCGATTTGACGAAGTTGGATGTTCGGTCCCTGAGCGTAGCCGAAGGGCCCGAACAATCACAGACTAGACAAACCGATCTGGTCCCTGAGCTTCGGCTCCTGGTTTCGACTCCGCTCAACCACCGGGCCGAAGGGCAGTCCCTGGGCTTCGGCTCCGCTAAACCAACGCAGCCACTGAGACGAAGGGCCAATTATTTTTTCATACTTCTTTAGGCAAATAATTCTTAAAATGAGAATGATTTTTACATTCAGAAACTTTTATTAAATCATCGTAAAACCCACTAATAAGCAATTCTTTCTTTTTTCTACTCCATCCCTGTACCTGTTTTTCTCTGTGGAAAGCATCTTCAATTCTTTGGAATAATTCAAAGTAAACTAATTCCACAGGTAAATGCTTTTTAGTATAATTCGATCCTTCTCCATGATTATGCTGTAATATTCGGATTTCTAAATTCACCGTACTTCCAGTATAATAGCTTCCATTAGAACAACGTAAAATGTACATATAGCCCATTATTAATCATATAATTTATGATTAATAAATTTAATTATATAATATTAGAATTGCTTTTGAGGGTTGTTAAATTTTGTTTAATAATTCCTGGGCTTCGACTCCTGGTTTCGCCTACGCTCAACCAACGGAGCGGTCGAGCCGAAAGGCCGAATATCTAAAGTTCTGCAGGAAAATATACTTTCCCGTATTTATTCAGTTCTTCCAATCCTTTCAAATCGTTAAAAATCCCGAACACGGAAGATCCTGACCCGCTCATAGAAGCATAGATAGCTCCATGTTCATAAAGCTTTGCTTTAATATCTCCAATAAGTGGATATTTCTCAAATAAGGAAATTTCAAAGTCATTTTTGATATGAAATTTCCATTCTTGAATCGGTAATTCTATTGCTTTTCTCAGGTCTACTTCAGGAATCATAGGACTCACATTACTATAAGCTTCAGCAGTGGAAATATGAATATCGGGTTTGATTACGACAATTTTATATGCACTCAAGTCTAGACTAATCTCACTCAGTTCAGTTCCAATACCTTCAGCGTACATAGATTTATTGTCTATGAAGAACGGGCAATCTGCACCCAATTGGGCAGCATATTCCTTTAATCTATCCTTCTCAATATTGAGTTCGTAATAGTCGTTCAAAAGTTCGAGCGTACTGCTAGCATCCGAAGAACCGCCACCTAAGCCAGCACCAATAGGAATGTTTTTAAGGAGATGGATCTTTACAGGGTTAATATCAAAGTCTTTTTCAAGTAATCTGAACGCTTTTAAACAGAGGTTATCTGTGTCCGCAGGCAGGTCTGAATTCCAAATATGCAATTCAAGTTTAGAATGAGGCAGAATCTCAACCACATCATAAATCTTGACAGGATAAAAAATGGTCTCCAAATCATGATAGCCATCAGGTCTTTTCTTGCGAATATGCAATCCTATATTAATTTTTGCGTTTGCGAACTTGAGCATATACAAATTAAATGATTTTCTTCAATGTAGCCAATCACTATTTAATGTTCCTAACAACCTTTTATTATATTTGATGTCGGATGATCAAGCAATACATATCTTTATTATTGATAATACTATCACTGTTCGCTGGGAACTATTCCTTTGGGCAGAGCATTCCACGCGTAGGAACTCCATTTGTCGAGCAGTATAATAAAACTGAATATAAAGCTGGGAACCAAAATTGGGGACTCGCAGTAAGTGATGCCGGAATTATTTATTCAGCGAATACTGAAGGGTTGTTATCTTATGATGGCCAGGAATGGCAATTGCATAGGATGAAAAACAATGCTGGCTTAAGAAGCGTAAATATAGATCCAAGTGGCAGAATCTTTGTTGGTGGAGCTGGGGAATTTGGCTATTGGACTAGGTCAGACTATGGTAAGATGACCTACACCAGCCTGACTGGCCTTGTCAAAGATAAACAAGCATTAAAAAACGACGAGATCTGGAGAATTATATTAGATGGTCAAAAAGTATATTTTCATACATTTTCCAAGAGCTACCTATACCACAATAACCAAATCCAAACTGTAACGGCAGATGGGGAGCCATTTCTTTTCGGATTCAATGTAAATGGGAAAATCTTTTTCGAACAAATCCCCTCAGGACTACACGAATTCAAACAGAATGGTCTAGTTCAAATAAAAGATAAGCATAAAATAATGGATGTTAATATCTTAACTATGCTTTCTTTCACCTCCACTGAAGTTTTGATCGGAACTGATAAAAACGGAATCTTTAAAATGAGATCAGATGGCAGTATTGAACCATGGCCAAATGAAGCTCAGGATTTATTGAAAAAATACCAAATAAACAATGGGGTCAAACTCTTCGGAAATCAGTACGCTTTTGGAACGATACAAAATGGAATCATTATCCTGAATCAAAACGGAGAAATAGTTCAGCATATTAACAAAAACAATGGACTACAGAACAATACCGTCCTAAGTTTAGCTACAGATAAACAATCGAATTTATGGGTGGGTCTTGACAATGGAATTGATCGAATAGATATTAATAGTCCCTTGTATTATTATTCTGATTTAACAGGAAACATCGGAACTGTTTACAGCTCAATTATTTTTAATGAGAAAATCTATCTCGGTACCAATCAAGGATTGTTTGTCAGTGACTGGCAAGGAGTTAACAAATATAAATCATTGAGTTTCAAAATTGTTCCCAACTCAGAAGGTCAAGTTTGGAAACTGGAAAATATTTCAGGACAGCTGGTGTGTGGACACAACAATGGAACTTTTATTGTTGAAGGTTCGGGATTGAGGAAAATTTCATCAGTCACTGGCGCTTGGAATTTCTCCTCCATATTAAATTCCAATTATTGGTTGCAAGCGAATTATACAGGTATAGGTCTAATGCAAGCCGGTAACGGTATAACATCCTTGAAGCAATTTTCCTTTAAAAAAGATCCAATTCGAAATATCATGCAAATTGGACCTCGGGATTTTTGGCTTAGCAACAATCAGAACATTTTTAGTTTTAAACTTAGCCAAGATTACCAAAATGCAACGGAGTTCAAAATTGAAAATAACGGGTTGCCAAAGGATACAAAGTTGCATGGTATCTATAATTTGTCAAACAATGTAGTCTTTGCAAGTGATTCAGGTTTTTATTTGTTCGATAATATCTTAAAAGTATTTAAGCCTTACGAGGAGCTGAATGTGCAATTATCAACTTTTAAAAATGCAAACAAGGTAATTCCAATCAATGCAAATGCATATTGGTTTATTAAAAAATCACATATTGCTAAAATACAGTTCCTTTCTGATGGAAAACTTAAAATCGATTCCAGTTCATGGAATTCATTAAAAGGTAGGATGATGAATGATTATGAACAGGTCTTGAACGTTGATGAAAGATTATCTCTTATTGGTCTTGACAATGGTTTTGTACTCTATTTTAACCAATATCCAGTTCAACAAAATTTGCCAAAACCAATTATTACAAGTATTTGGAATACAACAGATGAACCGATTTCACTTTATGAAAACCTTGAAATACCTAACAATAAAAACAATATCCGGTTTTCTTTTGCTTCGCCATGGTATTCTTCTGCCCCATTAAAATATCAGTTCTATTTAGAGGGATACTCAGAAAATTGGTCTAATTGGGAAGAATTAGCTTTTAAAGACTTCACAAACCTGCCATTCGGAAATTATGTGTTCCAAGTTAGATCAATAACGCCAAATGGAACTCAATCTGAAATTACTTCTGTCAATTTCAAAATTTTGCCGCCTTGGTATTTGAGTTGGCCAGCCATAATATGCTATATCATACTCATATTTTTGATTGTTTACTTCGGCAAGAAATGGTATGAAAACAGATTAATGGCTCACCAAAGAAAATTAAAGAAAAAGCTCCTTGAGGAACAAGAAGAACGAATGGCCAGAGAAGCAGCCGCCAATGAAAAAAAACTTATATCCTTGAAAAACATTCAATTGGAGCAAGAACTTGAAAGTAAAAATAGAGAATTGGCAAATGCTGCAATGAATATCGTCTACAAAAATGAAATGCTCAATAATTTACACCATGAGCTAACTAACCTTAATGATTCAAATGGGAATAAATTAAGTAATGATCAAATCCGAAAAGTAAGTAAGCTTATTGATGATGCTCATAATGATGACAGAGATTGGGATCTGTTTGAAAAGAGTTTTAATGAAGCTCATGAGAACTTCTTTAAAAAACTGAAGGCTGAATATCCTGAACTTGTCCCTAATGATTTAAAACTTTGTGCTTATTTAAGGTTGAACATGTCTAGTAAAGAAATAGCCTCCTTATTAAATATCAGTACTCGTGGTGTAGAAATCAGAAGGTATAGGTTAAGAAAAAAATTGAACCTACCTACTACAAAAAATCTAACAGAATTTCTCCTCGAAGTATAAGCTATAGATATTCTATGCATGAAGATATGGTCAGTCAAGTAATATGACCAGTTACTTACTTTGCTAAAAATTTTAAGCTTTTTGTGTTGTTTTTTGCTAAAAATCCTCCTTCTTACTGAAAGTAAATTCAAAAAATTCATATATTTTTTTACTTCTTACTACTACAAAACTACATCAATCCATCGAAATATAATATGTGTAAATCATACACTTAGTATTTGAAGTTGTAAGGAATATAAATTTTTTAATAATTTAATATTCAATACTTTAACATTTAATTAATATCACATTGAGCAAGTAAAATTTTCATGTAGTAGTAATGTAGATATGAAAAATTTCGATTCCAAACCAATACATCACATATTTGTTAAGTGAATAAACACTTTTTTTTACTTAACTAAACATTTTTACTCAATTAAACCATTTGTTATATGAGGAAGTTATTTACACTGACCTTTGTTTTCCTACTAAGCTTGACCTGGCTTTATGGACAAAACAAGACCATCACTGGTACGGTAAAGGATAGTCAGAGCATGATGGCATTGCCTGGCGTTTCCGTTACGATCAGCGGTCAATCAGCAGGAACACAAACGGATGAGGCAGGCCGTTTTAGCCTAGAGGCTGCTCCTACTGATTCGCTCGTATTCTCTTTTGTAGGATATGTATCCCAATCTGTCGTCGTTGGTGAGAAAGCTCAAATCAATATTTTCTTAGACGATGAAAACTTAGCACTTGAAGAAGTAGTTGTGGTCGGGTATGGTACTGCGAAGAAAGTCGATCTTACCGGAGCAATTGGTAGTGTGAAAGCGGCTGAAATTGTTAAACAACCAGCTATGTCTGCGATGCAGTCTATCCAAGGTAAAGTAGCTGGATTAAACATCACTGCTTCTGAAGCTCCCGGCTCTACACCACAAGTAAATATTCGTGGTCTTGGAACTGCTCTAGGGGGTAGAAATCCATTGTATATCGTAGACGGTTTCCCAATGGAAAACTTAAATAGTATTAACCCTTCTGACATTGAGTCCATCGACGTATTAAAAGATGCATCTTCAGCATCTATTTATGGTATCCGTGCCGCAAATGGGGTAATTATGGTTACTACCAAAAAAGGTAAAGCTGGATCTGTAAAAATCAGCTATGAAGCATATGCTGGTATGAAAAATATGCTCAATAAGGTTAAAATGGCTGATGCCTCTCAATATATTCAATATTACAACGAAAATATAACTGGTATTGGACAAGGAACTCAATTAAAACCTCAACAAAATTATAATACGAATTGGTTTGATGAAATTTTGCAAAATGGAACTGTTTATAACAATACCATTAATATTTCAGGTGGGTCCGAAGTAGTTGATTATTTCTTAAGTGCGAATAATTTTACTGAAAATGGTATTATAGATGGTTCTAAATTTGTTAGAAATACAATCAGAAACAACAATACCTATAAATTTTTGGATAACAAATTGAAGTTTACACAAACCTTAAACTTATCCTTTAATAAATCAACTCCAAAGCCGTTTAGTTCTTTTAATGATGCATACCGCCAAACGCCTTTGGCACCGGTAATGTTCGATAATGGAAGATATGGAACTTCAATTTACAACACTACCACTGGTATTGCGGGATACCAAACTGGCCCGAATGAAGCCTCAGGAAATTTAAATTCTATTGGAAACCCAGTGTATGCTATTCAAAGAGCAAACGAATTGCAAAATTCAACTCGTTTACAGGGAGGTATGGAAGGTGAATACCAAATTTTGGATTACTTAAAAATTAATTCTAGGATTGGTGCAACAAAGATATTTACAAACGGTAGAACCTTTTCAGACATCAGAGATTCATGGTTGAATGGAAATCCCCTACGTACTGAACAAGAATTCCAAAAATTAAAAACTGACAACCCAGACGCTGTTTCTTATGCTAACAATAGTTTGACTTACAGCAAATCGGAAAACTTTAGATGGCAATGGGAAACATTCTTGACTTTTGACAAAAATTTTAATGGTCATCAAATCAATGCAGTGGCTGGATTCTCCATGGAAAAATTCAATATTTCAAATAATATTTCAGGAACAGGCTATGATGTGCCTGTACAAGAACAATATTGGAATCTAAACATGGCATCGGCTGATTATAACAAAGTTTTAAATCAAACTTATAATACGCCAACCGCTCTTTCTTCTGTTTTTGGTAGAGTTCAATACAACTATAACAGTACGTATTATTTAACGGCTACTCTTCGTAGGGACGGTTCAAGCGTATTTAAAGCAGCTGGTGATTATTTCGATATGTTCCCGTCATTTGGTGCTGGTTGGACAATCTCTAATGAAGATTTCTTGAAAGATAACACCGTTTTGAATTTCTTGAAATTAAGAGCCAATTGGGGTATTTTAGGTAATCAAGACATCCCATTAAATGTTTCTCAATTATTGACTGCTGATGGAAGTTCAAACTACAATTACGTATTTGGACCTGGCCAAGACCTAGTATTAGGTGCTGCATTTGGTAGCCCAGCCATACCATTGAAATGGGAAAAAACTCATGAAACAGGTGTAGGATTAGATTTTGAGATGTTTGACAGAAAATTATCTGGTTCATTCGATTATTACAATAAATTAAATACCAATGTATTAATGAATGTACAGCCTATTTTAAACTCTGCTTTTGCCAACAATTTTTACGATCATGGCGGAAAAGTTAGAAACAATGGATTTGAAGCAGTTTTGAGTTGGAAAAATTCTATTTCTGAGGATTTCAACTACAATATTGGTGTTAATTATGCCTATAATCACAATGAGTTAATCGATGTGCAACCAGCCTACGATGGAGCTATCGGTGGTAGTTTATCTAATGGACAAATTACAAAACAAATCAAAGCTGGACAGCCTATCTATGGTTGGTGGATGTGGGAAGCTGATGGTGTATGGCAAAATACAGCAGAAATTGAATCAGGAGTAAAATATGGCTCACCAAGGCCAGGTCATTTAAAATATAAAGATCAAAATGGCGATGGTGTGATCGACAATAGAGATAAAGTATTCTTTGGATCGTATATGCCGACCTCTACTTATGGGGTGAATATTGGAATCAATTATAAAGCGATTGACTTCTCTTTATCAGGTTATGGTGTTGCGGGCAATAAAATCTATAATGCGTTAAAAGGAACTAGGATTAATGGTGGTGAAAACATTACCGAGGATACATTTAACAACCGCTGGACAAAAGAAAATAAATCTAATACAAATCCAGGTGCAGACAGAGATTCTTATGCATCTAGTTATTATCTAGAGTCTGGTAATTATTTCAGGATCAATAATATCACATTAGGATATACCTTTAAAAAACTGTATAACTCTACTTCTAATATGCGATTATATGTTACTGCTCAAAATCCATTTATGTTCACCAAATACACTGGGTTCTCCCCTGAGATAGCAAGTGATGGAGATCCAGCCTTGACTTCAGGAATCGAGCTTTCCGCTTATCCAACAACAAGAAATTTCCTATTTGGTATCAATGTGCAGTTTTAATCTTTAATTACGAAATAACATGAAATTTAAAAATATAAATATAGCACTTCTTATGGCAGCTGGTTTTATGATAACTGGTTGTTCAAAAGATTTTTTAGATGTTCCATCTAGAGAAATTATTGAAGCAGGAGATAGTGAAGAAAATTTTTCACCAGAGGTGTTGGTGAACGGGGTATACGGAATGTTTACTGATTGGAATTATGGATTTTCTTTTTTGGGAATTACAGAAATCATTTCTGACAATTCGGATAAAGGGTCCTCACCTACTGATACTGGTGGTGATAAAGACATTCTTGACAATTTAACCTTTACATCAACAGCTGGTTCTTTTGCTGCATTGTGGGAACAATGGTATAAATCAATCGGACGTGCAACCAATTCAATTCAATTTACTGAAGAATATGGTTTGACTGATGAGAATTTAAAGAACAGATATATAGCAGAAGCAAGATTTCTGAGAGCTCTCAATTATTTTTGGTTAGTAAGAGGTTGGGGTGATATTCCTATTCAAGAACAAGATTTAATCAAAAGAGTTCCGGCAAGTGAGGTATATGATTACATTGAAGCCGACCTTAAATTCGCGATTGATAATCTGCCTGAAAAATCCAAATACGCCGCAAAGGATCTAGGTCGAGCTACAAAAGGTTCGGCACAAGGTTTATTGGCAAAAGTTCATCTTTATCAAGGTGAATGGCAACAAGCCTATGATATGGCGCAGGCAGTAATTAGTTCTGGTGAATATGCACTTGAACCAAATTATGAGAAAATATGGAGATTGGCAGGTGAAAATGGATCTGAATCAATCTTTGAGGTACAAGCAAGAGGTTCGTCTATTGCACATGGTATTCAGCAATATTCTCAAACCCAAGGACCTCGTGGAGGTGCCGCTGGTATTGGTTGGGGATTCAATACCCCTTCAAAAAATCTATTAGATGCTTTTAATTCAGAAAATGATGCTATCAGAAGAGATGCAACCATTATTTTCAGAAATGAAACCATGTATGATGGCCGAGAAATTGGAAATACAGAAAATGAAATGTACAATGAAAAGGCCTATTCATCTGCGAATGGTGGAGCTGGGGATACAGATAAAAACCTTAGGTACCTACGCTTAGGAGAGGTTTATCTGATCAAAGCAGAGGCTGCGAATGAACTCGGGAATACCGCTGAAGCACTTACAGCGCTGAATGCAATTAGATCGAGGGTGAAATTGCCAAATTCAACAGCATCAGGACAAGCAGCAATCAGACAAGCGATCTGGAAAGAACGTCGATTGGAATTAGCTATGGAGCATGACCGTTGGTTTGACCTGGTAAGAACAAAGCAGGCTGAAGCTGCAATGAAAGCCGCAGGAAAACCGTTTCAAGCAAAACATTATCTGTTCCCAATTCCAGATAATCAGATTATTCAAACGCCTGATATGATTCAAAATACTGGCTGGTAATTTTTCATACAATTAGAGGGAAGATCTTCTGGTCTTCCCTTTTCAATAAGAAAATTTGAACACATGAAGATCTCTTTCATTTTTATTATTAGTTTACTGTTTTTGGGATGTTCCAAATCCAATGACCCTTCTCCTACTCCTAATGATGGATTTGCTGTAAATTCAGTTGCAATTGGAAATAATGCACTTACAGCTAATCCCAAAGGAATAGAGTTGGCACCTGAATTTATAATAACTTTTGATGAAACGATTGCAGATCAAGATCTTGCTAACAACATTCAAATATTGAATGCTGATAAATCTACAATTCCTGCTACAATAAAATTAATTGATGCTGGAAAGAAAGTAACAATCAAACCGAATGCTAATTTATCTCCCTTATCAAAATATGAGATATTAGTAAAAAACACCTTAAAAAGTACTTCTAATAGTACTTTAAAAATGCAATATAATTTCTCTTTTAATACCGCAATTGACCAATCTGACAAATTCAAGAGGATATCTGAAGATGAGCTTTTAACCCTAGTTCAAAAACAGACATTTGCCTATTTCTGGGATTTTGCTCATCCCACTTCCGGAATGATCCGGGAAAGAAGCACTTCTAATGAAACCGTAACTATTGGAGGAACGGGATTCGGGATAATGGCAATAATTGTTGGTGCAAATCGAAATTTTATCAGCAAAAATGAAGGCTTGGAGCGAACAAAAAAAATAGTCGCCTTTCTGAAATCCGCAGACAAGTATCATGGTGCTTTTTCACATTGGTATAATGGTGGAACTGGTAAAACACAGCCATTCAGTGAAAAGGACAATGGTGCCGACCTAGTGGAAACTTCACTTTTGTTCCAAGGATTAATTGCCGCAAGGGAATATTATCAAGACCCGAATCTAAGTACTGATATCAATAATCTTTTCAATGCCGTCGAATGGAGTTTCTTCCAAAATGGCCAAAAAGCACTTTATTGGCATTGGAGCCCTAGCCATGCGTGGGATATGAATCTTAAAATCCAAGGTTGGAATGAATCATTGATAACTTATGTTCTGGCGGCAGGTGCAACAAATCATGCTATTGAAAAATCAGTATATGATGAAGGTTGGGCCAAAAATGGTAGCATAAAAAATGGAAAGAGCTTCTTTAATTATGTTCTACCATTGGGACCTGATAATGGTGGTCCTTTGTTTACCGCACAATATAGTTTCTTGGGAATAAATCCTACAGGATTAAAAGATGCTTATGCAGATTATGAATTGCAAGTAAAGAACCAGACACTTATCAATAGAGCTTATTGTATATCAAATCCAAAAGGGTACTATGGATATGGCAATAATAATTGGGGACTTACTGCAGGTGATATACCAAATGGATATGGTGCTCAATCTCCGAATAATGACATAGGCGTTATTGCGCCAACTGCTGCATTATCATCCATGGCTTTTACTCCTAAACAATCAAAAGAAGCACTGGAATTTTTCTATTATAAATTAGGAGACAAACTTTGGGGGAAATATGGATTCAAAGATGGCTTTTCCTTACATGAACCATGGTTTGCAGAAAGCTATATTGCAATTGATCAAGGACCAATAATTATTGCCATTGAAAATCATAGAAGCCAATTGATTTGGAATCTGCTAATGAAAAGCCCAGAAATTAAAAATGGATTAAAAAAACTCGGCTTTACTTCACCCCATATATAATACAAAATGAAAATACGTACACTAACTATCGGTTTATTATTAAGCGTGGCAGGTCTTCAAGCCTGTCAGAACACCCAAAAAACAGAAAACAAGAAAGACAGTATCTCAGCTGATAGCATATCACTTTCCAATGACTCCTTGATGAATAAAATTCAGCAACAAACCTTCCAATATTTTTGGGAAGGCGCAGAACCAACATCGGGACTTGCTAGGGAAAGAATCCATATTGACGGAGAGTACCCACAAAATGATCAAAATGTCGTGACTACTGGTGGTAGCGGATTCGGAATCATGGGATTGGTAGTTGGCATGGAGAGAGGCTATATTACTAAGAAAGAAGGTGAAGAGAGACTGAACCATATCATGGACTACTTAGCTAAAATACCTCGATTTAAAGGGGCTTGGTCACACTGGTATTTTGGAGATACTGGAAAGGTAAAAGCATTCAGCGACAAGGACAATGGCGGTGATTTAGTAGAAACAGCATTCCTTACTCAGTCTTTAATTGTTGTAAGAGAATATTTTAAAAATGGTTCAGAAACACAGAAAGAAGTTGCCAAAAAAGCAGATGAATTGTGGAAAGGAATTGATTGGAATCATTACACCAATGGAAAGAACGTATTACTTTGGCATTGGAGTCCAACCCATGATTTTGGTATGAATCACCCTATTCAAGGTTATGATGAATGTTTGATTACCTATGTTTTAGCTGCATCTTCTCCTACTCACCCTATTGATACAGCAGTATACAATCAAGGATGGGCAAGAAATGGTAAGATAAAATCAGATCTAAAAAAATTCGAAATCCCAATCGGGATAAAGCATAATGCCAAAGAAGGCCAAGTTGGTCCATTATTTTGGGCACATTATTCCTTCTTGGGATTAAATCCTATAGGATTAAAAGATCAATATGTTGATTATGGTCAAGTAGTTGAAAACCATGCGAGGATTAATATTGCCTATGCAGAGGAAAACCCAAGGAAATTTAAAGGCTATGGAGCTGATAAAGCTTGGGGACTTACTGCTTCATATTCCATCACGGGTTATGATGCACATCACCCCGACAATGACAAATCAGTAATTAGCCCTACAGCTGCATTATCATCCATCCCTTATACACCAAAGGAAAGCCTTTCATTTGCAAGGTATCTATTTAATCATTTGGGAGACAAAGTATGGGGAAAATATGGATTTTATGATGCTTTCAGTGAAACAGAAAATTGGTATCCTCAACGTTATTTGGCAATAGACCAAGGTCCTATTGTTGTCATGATGGAAAACTACAGGTCAGGGTTGATTTGGAACCTTTTTATGCAAGCTCCAGAAATTCAAGATGGTCTCAAAAAATTAGGATTTCAAAGCCCCAATTTGAAATAAGGGTTAAAATTGATCATAAATGAAATTATTAAAAAATATACTCTGCATAGCAGCAGTAATAAGCAGTAATTTAGGTCATGCTCAAGAAAATCAGAAGATGAATCAATTCATCAATGACTTAATGAGTAAAATGACTGTAGAAGAAAAAATTGGTCAGTTGAATCTGGTCACTGCGGGTGAAGCTACCACAGGATCAGTTGTGTCAACAGATGTTGAGTCAAAAATAAAAGCTGGAAATATTGGTGGGATATTCAGTGTGACCACGCCTTCCAAAATCAGAAAAGCTCAAGAATTAGCAGTTAATAATTCAAGGTTAAAGATTCCGATTATATTTGGGATGGACGTTATCCATGGATATAAAACTATTTTTCCGATTCCATTAGGACTGGCTGCTACTTGGGATATGCCATTGATCCAGAAAACAGCAAGGGTAGCTGCAATTGAAGCATCTGCAGATGGACTGAACTGGACCTTCTCTCCTATGGTTGACATCTCCAGAGATGCAAGGTGGGGAAGAATATCTGAAGGTTCGGGAGAAGACACTTACTTAAGCTCCAGAATTGCTCGAGAAATGGTTATTGGTTATCAAGGTGATGATTTGAGCAAGAACAATACCTTAATGGCATGCGTAAAACATTTTGCCTTATATGGTGCTGCAGAAGCAGGTAGGGATTATCATACCACGGATATGAGCCTACATAGAATGTACAATGAATATCTTCCACCTTATAAAGCAGCTTTAGATGCAGGTGCAATGTCCATAATGACTTCTTTCAATGATATTAATGGCATCCCTGCCACAGCAAATCATTGGCTTCTGACAGATCTTTTAAGGGATGATTGGAAATTTAATGGTTTAGTTGTAACAGATTATACTGCTGTCAATGAATTGATTGATCATGGCCTAGGTGACCTTCAGAAAGTATCTGAACTTTCCTTAAAAGCGGGTGTCGATATGGATATGGTTGGTGAAGGCTTTCTGACGACATTAAAAAAATCCTTGGATGAAGGAAAGGTAACTCAAGAAGAAATAGACAGAGCATGTAGTTATGTTCTTGAGGCTAAATACAGACTTGGTTTATTTGATGATCCATTTAAATATTGCAGTGACGAACGCGCTAAAAATGAGATTTTAACTCCAGAACACTTAAAATTAGCAAGGGAAGCTGCTGGTAAATCATTTGTTCTCTTAAAAAATGATAATCAAACTTTACCATTAAAAAAACAGGGAACAGTAGCTGTTATTGGTCCATTGGCAAATACAGGAGCCAATATGCCGGGAACATGGAGTGTAAGTGCTGATTTGGCAAACACTATGTCTTTGGTAGATGGCATGAAATCAGCTTTGGGAAATAAGGTGAAAATTGTTACCCACCTAGGATCTAACTTGACAGATGATGCTGCATTACAAGAGCGTTCAACTATGTTTGGTCGCACTATCCCTAGAGATGACCGAGACCCTCAGCAGATTATTGATGAAGCTATTAATACAGCGAAAGATGCTGATGTGATTATTGCTGCATTAGGTGAAAGTTCGGAAATGAGTGGTGAAAGTTCTAGCCGCACCGATTTGAATATTCCAGAAAGTCAAAAACAACTTTTACAAGCACTTTTGAAAACAGGAAAACCTGTTGTATTAGTACTTTTTGCCGGAAGGCCACTTACCCTAACTTGGGAAAATGAAAATGTTCCAGCAATTCTTAATGTATGGTTTGGAGGAACCGAAACTGGTAAAGCTGTAGCTGATGTATTATTTGGAGATGTAAACCCTTCTGGAAAATTACCGGCAACATTTCCGCAAAATGTAGGTCAATTACCAATTTATTATAGTCAGAAAAATACAGGTAGGCCATTAGCGAAAGATGCTTGGTTCCAAAAGTTCAGATCAAATTATCTCGATGTGAGCAATGAACCGCTTTATCCTTTTGGATATGGTTTAAGTTATACAAACTTTACCTATTCGAACTTGACACTAGATAAGAATAGCATAACAAAAGCCGATAAACTGAAAATATCCGTGAATGTAAGGAATAATGCAAATTATGATGGTGAGGAAGTTATCCAGCTTTATCTTCAAGATCTGGTTGGTTCTCAAACCAGACCAATTAAAGAACTCAAAGGATTTCAGAAAGTATTTATTGAAAAAGGTAAATCTAAGGACATAGTTTTTACTATATCTGAAGAAGATTTAAAATTTTTTAATCAGCAATTGGAATTTATTTCTGAACCTGGAAAATTCAAAGTATTTATTGGAACAAACTCTAGAGATGTTCAGGAGGCAGAATTTGATTTAATAGATTAACAAACTTGCATAATATATAGTACCTATGAAAAAAGAAGGGCTGCATTTTTTTGCAGCCCTTTGATTATTATAAAGTTTCAACAAAATAATCTACTTCAATAAATTTTTCAAACTCGCTGTCATCTTCCTGTGCTAATTGAAATTGTTTGACAACGCCTGCAATTTTCATTTTAGTTTCAGGTAATAAGCCAGCATCTTTATCATGTGCTACCAAAACCCTGTTTCCAGTGGCTTCATCCTTAATTTCGTAAACAATATATGTTTCGCTGATTGGAATGAGGGTAAAAACATCAATAACAGGAATTGAAATATAACCTGAAACAACTCCTTCCCCTTCAATTTTTCTCGGAGTTCCAGTGATAATTACTCCGGTACCGGGATTTAATGCTTCTACAGCTTGAACAGATTCCACAAATTCTGGATTATATTTGGTAAAGTTCTCAGACAGTCTGTCATCAAATCTACCTTCTATTTCCTGCTGCTCACGTTCGGTCAATCCGGACATTGCCAATTTTAAAAATAGAACAGCTTTTTGTTTTGGAAGCCTCACTCCTGCCACTTTGGAAACCTCAGACTGAGATATCAAATCATCATCCGCTTTTGTGAAAATATTGTAATACTCCGCACCATTATCCAATGAATCAATCGCTTGACTCGCACTTTTAAATAGAGATATCTGTTCCATTAATTTGTTTATTTTGATTATTTAAATTTAATTATTTTTAGCCGCTAACACAAGTGGCTGGCGGAGCCAGCAAACCCGACTAAACCTTCTTTGCATTAATCACATGCGCTAGATGATGGTTACAATGCCAAGCATAAATACCTATGGCAGTTTCTATATCTAACCTTTTATTCGATTCTGGATTGATAAATTCTCTTTTAAGTTCCTCTCCCTTTAAATTAGAAAGTAAAAAAGCCCATCTCGCATGCAACCCCTCTAGAATCTTGATCGAACTTTCTATTGGCATCTCACTATCTGCCAGATTAGACCATAGGTCTTCCTTATATGGCTTAATTATAGGAGTCTCTTCGGTCAAGGCTAATTTAAATCGAATAAAACTGTTCATGTGACTATCGGCGCAATGATGGATCAATTGCCGAATCGTCCAACCGTCGGGTCTATAAGTTAACTCAAGATCTTTCACCGATAGTTTATTGACCTCATTTTTTAAATACTCCGGAAATTTAGCAATGGTATTTATCCATGACTTAATAATTTCATCTGTAATTATCTCAGGCTTTGAGAATTTCCCAATTGGATACCTCAGTTTTTCTAGTTGATCTTTCATAAAAATCTTTTCTCTTTATTTAGGTTTATGCCAATTTTCATCAAAATATTGAATATAGGCCATAAATTGTGAGTCAGGTTCTGCATTCTCGACTACAATCTTGCGCCAAGCATCAAAATTGACCTTATCCTTAGTATGAAAATAACTTTGGGCCATATTGATAGCAACCTCAGCGATATGATCCTTGTCAGCTGTCAGACTGATGGCTTTTCTATATGCTTTTTCTGCTTCAGGAAGGTTGTTGAGATGTTTTAAGGAAAATCCCAATTCCCGATAATACCAAAAATTTATAGGATCATTTTCAATCGCTTTATTCAACACGATTACCGCTTTATAAAAACTGCCAATTGCATTATAAGCATATCCTAATTCAAATTCCAGCCCAGGATAATGGGGATCTTCAATATAAGCCTGTTGCAAAATCTTCAATGCTTTTTCACTCGCCCCAGCACCATTCATTAAGGAAGCCCTGCGAATCCTGTTCTCTATAAAATCACTGTTTTCCAACTTATAGTTCTTGAGCCATTCAGGTTGTGGGTCTAACTTAAATTCTTTCACCTTCTCGTCAGGAAGGATTGCTACTGGAAATGTATTAATGTCCAGCCTATTTTTAATCGTAGTAGTATCCAACCTTGGAAGCCTTTCGAATTTATTGTTTTTAAATTCTAGTTCACCAGCATAATCAAAGGTATAACCAAACTGTGGGTCAAAATATATAAATCCCAAAGCATAGGTGTTCTGTTTATCTTTTTTGTCAAATACAACCCACTTGTCCTCAGCATCATAAAATTTTGTGTCAAAAGACAATTTCTGTGCAAAGGCAATATTGATAATGGATATAAATAGAATAAGGTATTTCTTCATGCTCGATCACTTTATGCTAAATTCGACAATAAATCAGGAATAAATAAATGGAAAAGGATTTTTAATGCTTTTTAACAAAACTAAAAGGTAGGGTAAAGAGTTGTGTATTGGGTGTAAATGCAAGTTTCTTTTTTAATTCAAGAAATAGGTTGGCTTCAAACAAATCAAAACCGTTCGCTCCGCTCTCTGTTTTGTTGTTTCTGGATGTAAAGGATAGAAATGTCTAGATGAGATGGATGATATGAATAAAAGGATGAAATCAGGGGACTAATGAAACACAGACAAAGTCTAAATACTAAATTCCCAATACCTTATACTAAATGAAGATCTACGGGATTGGTTCAGCCGCTCCATCCCCGCACTCCTACCCTGAACCATCCCTTTTTGGGGTTGGCTTCAAACAAATCAAAGCCGTTCGCTCCGCTCTCTGTTTTGTTGTTACTGGATGTAAAGGATAGAAATATCTAAATGAGATGGACGATGGGAATAAAAGGATGAAATCAGGGAAGTATTGAAAAGCGGACGAAGTCTAAATACTAAATTCCCAATACCTTATACTAAATGAAGATCTACGGGATTGGTTCAGCCGCTCCATCCCCGCACTCCTACCCTGAACCATCCCTTTTTGGGGTTGGCTTCAAACAAATCAAAGCCGTTCGCTCCGCTCTCTGTTTTGTTGTTTCTGGATGTTTTGCTCAAACAAGTTTGGCAAAACCCCAGAAACAACAAAACCCGACTGACGTCGGGCTTTGATTTGTTTGGCGGAGAGTGAGGGATTCGAACCCCCGAACCTGTGACAGTTAACGGTTTTCAAGACCGCCGCATTCGACCACTCTGCCAACTCTCCGCGACAAAAGTAGAAATTTTTAAACTCCTTCCAAAACCTTATTTTTATTAGCCTGAAAATGAGTATGATTATTTTTTAATAGGGTGTTTTTTTTATTATAAATGGTTAAATAAGCAGATATATTAAAACTTTTCGTATTAAATATTCTTTAATCCTTATAAATCTAATACATCAAAATTAGTCATATGAACATTGAAGATAAAATCCTTGAGTCAGCACTTAAACATGGGAAAGTTATAATTACTGATGAAATGGTAGAGTATTACAAAAATAACCCCAATGAACTCGACGCAATCATAAACCAATCATACTTCCAAACCAAGTTCCTGCAATATTTCTTCGTATTAGGATTGGTACTAACAATTGGTGTTCGGCTTATGCGTTACTTATTCCAAGACAATGAATTGGGCGAGTTTGTTGACCGAATCATATTGGATGTATTGTCCGAAATCGGAATAGCTGTATTTGGAGGAGCATTAACAGCTTATTTCCTTGAATTCCTGAGAAAAAAACATTTCCAAGAAAGTGTTTTATTCAGAAAAGAAATGAAAAAACGAATTGAAGAATCTAAATTTAAATAATCATATCCTATTGATTTTAAGTTTTTTAACACCATTCATGAATCAGCTAACTAAATTTTAAAATATTATGAATTCTTATAAACCAGAAAACTATAATTCACTTTCACCCTACCTAATTGCAGATAATGCTGAAAAACTTGTTGATATTTTAATTAAAATTTTCGATGCTAAAGTTCTTCGGAGATACGATCGCGGAGATGGAAAAATTGGGCATATTGAATTAAAGCTAGACGATTCAATAATTATGTTGAGTGATAGTACTAAAGATTATCCTGCTCAAAAAACGATGCTACATATGTATGTACCTAATGTTTTTGAAACCATGGATATAGCACTTGATTTGGGATGTGAGTTGATCGAAAAACCTATAAACAAAGAAGGAGATTCAGATACTAGAGGTTCATTTTATGACCATGCAGGAAATTATTGGGCAATAAGTACACAGACAAAGCCTGGGTAAATGTGAATGTCAAAATTATAAGGATACTTATAAAAATTGTAATTAAAATAGGGCAATCTCTCGTCTGCCCTATAATTCTGTTAATTCTCTAATTCTGGTCCATTCTGGTCCATTCTGGTCCATTCTGGTCCATTCTGATCTATTTTTTAGTTAACTCAATCCATTTTCCAGGATCAATTTCAAACTTCAGGGTATTTCCAATAATCTCAAAATCCATTTCTATTTCACCCAATTCATTGATTACGCCTCTATTGGTTTCTACATTGAAGTTGTAAGTACCGTCCCAATCATTAGGGTCATAAAAACCTTTCATTTTTCCACCTTCAAGAAATTCGAACCTAATTATAGTGTTTTCAGCACCACCAACAATACCGCTTCCCTCCCATTTCGTACCTACAATATTGATTTCTTCTTTATCGCCTTCAAATTCATCTTTAGCACAAGAAGTAAAGGATAACGTAAATAACACAAGTACATAAATTAAATTTTTCATAGAATATATTAATGTTTATATAATTTGATTTATTTTAATTCAATATTGATGCCAAATAGGTAGTTGGCATTAGAATGATTAACTTGCTATTAAATATCTGATTATATGTTAATGGTCAACTATCACAATAGAATTTTTAGGACAGTGAGCAATTCTGAAAATGGTGAAACAAGTTCTGAAACTGAATTTCATTACAAACAGATTGGTAATATAGTTTTTGCTGAATATTTTGGCGGTTCGATTAAGTATGGTCACCTCTTAGGATTAGTAAGTGAGTATGGTACCATTGATATGAAATATCATCAGGTTAATATACAAGGTGAAATAATGACTGGAACCTGTGAATCTATACCTGAAATATTGGATAATGGAAAAATAAGATTGCATGAATCCTGGCAATGGACTTCCGGAGATCTATCCAAAGGAAAATCTATTGTGGATGAACAGTAGCATTAAAATAATTTACCTGAATTAAGAAAAACATATATGAGTAACCTTGAATTACCAAATAAAGAACTACGAAAAATCATTGAGGATTTTAGAAATACCCAAGATACATCGCTTTTGGATAGTTTTAAGACAGAAATAAAACCCACTCCAGATGGAAAATGGAGTTATGATGTCAATGCTTGGAATCGTGCATTGTTGATTCTAGAACTTTTCAATGAAAGCTCTATTAACGACAAACCACTGATCAAATGGCTGTTGGATGAAGAAATCAAAACACAGGAATACGAATTATCCTACTACGCATTAGATGTCAATGCGTTCTTGCTTTATAAATACATGGATTTTGAGGATGTCTATCAACTTTTTGATGCCAAGTTTAGTTATGGTAATGTTTATCATCTCGATGTTGAGCTGATTTTTGGTCATGATAAAGAGGAAATGAAAGATTTTTTGAAATCTGACGAGCAAAACCAACTTGCTCCAATGGTGTTAGATACGATATTGAGTTATGAAAATAATCCTGACGCTAAATTTAAATCAAAGGATGAATACATTGCTTATTATCAAAACCGAAAGATCAAACATATTATGAATGATCTTGAGGCAAGTGAAAAATATATGAGGACTGGGAAGAATTAATTTACTTCAATTCCTCTTGTATTTGTTCCAATGATTTTCCTTTTGTTTCTGGCATCGACATGATAAAGAAGAATGACACGACAACCATAATCGCATAGAACAAGAAGATATAAAATCCGCCACCGGCGATATTCTCTACGATTATTGGGAACACCCATGACACCAAGGCTGCCATGACCCAATGGGTCGTACTGCCCAAGGATGTGCCTTGTGCTCGTACAGCATTTGGGAATATCTCTGAAATAAATACCCAGATAACGGCTCCTTGCGACAATGCAAAACAGGCTATAAAACCAATGATATAATACAATAGGAAATCCGAAGCTCCTGATTTAAGGCCAAATGCCGCTAAGATCAAAAATATGAACATTCCGACCGCTCCGCTCAACAATAGCTTCTTACGCCCATATTTATCGATAATACTCATTCCTATTAATGTAAACAATAGATTGGTACCTCCTATAAATATGGGTTGCAGAAATGCCAGTTCACGGCTAAAACCTGCCATTTCAAATATCCTTGGTGCATAGTAAAGAATAGCATTGATTCCTGTCAACTGATTAAAAACTGCCAATAAAACAGCATAAATAATCGGTTTTCGATATTTTGACTGGAATAATGGTTCTTCTTTTTGATCTTGGGAATCCAATGAGTTTAATTCAGTGGTTGATTGTCCTAAGCTTTCAAAAACAACTTTGGCTTCTTCTTTTTTACCGGTCAACCATAACCAACGTGGGGAAAATGGGATTGTATTTAACAGGATTAAAAACAGCAATGAAGGGATTGCCATTATCCCCAGCATATAGCGCCAAGCATCATCTCCAAAATTTGCGAATAGATAATTGGTCAAAAAAGCAATGAAAATACCACTAACAATCATAATCTGGAACATGCCAGTCATTCTGCCACGAACCTTGGCTGGTGCGATTTCAGCGATATACAATGGCCCAACTACTGAACTCACTCCTACAGAAATACCTCCCAACAGTCTGAAAAATAAAAACATATACCAATTAAAGGAAAGGCCACAACCAATAGCCGACAGTAGGTACATGACTGCTACAACTTGGAGAACACGTTTTCTGCCATATTTTTGGGCTGGTTTAGCAGCTCCAATTGCGCCAAAAATGGTTCCTATTAAGGAAATTGAAACCGTAAATCCATGCCAAAAGGAATTTAAATCCCAAAGTTCCTGGATAATCCGTTCTGCTCCAGAGATTACAGCGGTTTCAAAACCGAATAAAAAGCCACCCAAGGAGGCGATAAAAACATATTTCCAAATCTTACTCATAGTTCGTAGGTTGATTGATAATTTTAAATTATTTCTCCTCAGGGATTGGGTCGAAATCTACTAATTTTGTTGGATCATAAATCGCAACTGCAACTTTTGAATCGGCACAGCCATAGTATAAAAACCATTTCTTTTGATAATAAGTCAATCCTTGGATAAAAACCGTTCCATCCTTATATTGGCCGGATTTTTCAAATGCTTCCATGGGTCTTAAGAATGGCACATCCAATCGCTGAAGAACTTCTGTTGGGTCATTTTTGGAAAATAAAACTTGACCAGCACTATAGGTTCCGATATTAAATCTTGGATCGGCGATTAATTTATCATCATGGTTTTTCCCGTTGTAAAGTAATAAAATTCCTTTATCAGTGATAATTGCTGGAGGACCGCACTCAGTTAAGGCAGAATCGAAATAGCCTTCCCTTGGAATAATAAATTTCGCTAATTCTCCCTTTTCATTTAACACTGGTTCCCAGTTGATTAAATCAGTAGAGGTTGCTCCTGATACCCCGTGTTCACCCCAATACATAAAATATTTTCCGCCAACTTTTGAAATTACAAGCTTATCATCTTTCAACTTCGTAACGATAGAGGCTGATTTATGGGGTTCATTGAAAACTTTTTGAAATTTTGCATTCCTGAAAATTGGTCCATGCTTTTCCCATGTGACCAGATCTCTGGAAGTCGCTACGCCAAGTCTGGGGATTTTTCGGTTCCACTGCGTATAGAATACAACATAGGTGCCATCTTCTGTTACTGCTAGTCTAGGGTCTTCAATTCCTCCTGGCCATTCAAATTCCTTCTGTGAGTCATCACCAGGAAATAAAACGGGTTCTTTCCTTCTTGTAAAATGGATACCGTCCTTACTCTCTGCCAATCCCAACCGCGAGGTTCTAAAGCCGATTCCAATTCCGAATTTATCTTCAGCACGATATAAAACATATACTTTACCGTCTTTAACCACAGCACCTGGATTGAAGGTATCATTCTCCTCCCAACGAACCAATGAATCATTCATAGGATCCATAAATGTATTTGTAGATTCCGGCTCTATAATTGGGTTTTTCCCTTTTGGCCTTTCAAATCCACCTAGGGTCCAAACAAAATCTTTGCTGGAGGCGGTATCTGGTTTTGTAGAGATGCAACTCGTGAGCAGGAAAAATATGGCTATTAAACTGTAGTTAATGGACATTCTTTTAAGTTTTAGTTGGTTAGTATCAAAAATGATAAATCGCTTTAGCATTTTCAATACTCTAATATAAAACTAAAATTCTTTTCTACAGCAGGAAAAATAAATATTTAAATGCTTACAACAGCATCATTTATAACGACATAAATATTCGAATTATATTCTTTTTTGACTAAATAAAGGCCTGTGAATTTACCGAATGCTGGCATTGTAAGCACTTTATCTTTCAAATAAAAGCATGGCAATTTAAAAGATTGTCTTGCTCCGGCATCAATTAAACATCCTGGATGGATATGTCCAACGATATTGTACATATAATCAGGTAATCCGACAATTGGTTCATGCGAAAGGACGATACCTTCAGACAATACTACTTCTTCGATCAAACGGAGGTTCATATTGTAGAAATGATTTTCTGTAAGGATATCATGGTTCCCTTTGGTCAAGGTACATTTTATGGATTGATTCCCTATCGAATTGACATAAGACTTTAATTTTTCCCAATCGGAATTCCATTCCGAATGAAAAAGATCGCCTAGGAATACGATTTCTTTAACATCCAATTCCTTGATTAGCGTGCTGAGTCTGAGGAATTCTTCTTCAATATCTGGTGCAGGAACAAATAGACCTTCCTTTCGGAAATGGGTTAATTTTCCCAAATGCCAATCTGAAATAATCAGCATAAAATACTTGGGAATATAAATTACCTTTTGAGGCAACAAATAAAGCTCCAACCCATTTAATTCTATCCTTTTAGCCATCCAACAATTGCATCTTTAATTTTTCGAGGCGACTTTGCCAATCTTCATTTGAATATCTTTCGCGGAAAGATTCTGCAAAGATAGGGAATGCGAAGGGAGTTAATTTATTGGGTTTGGAAAAAATAATCTTATGCTTGGAGATTCTTTCAAATGCGATTTGCATCCTTCCCTCTTCTAACTGAAAATCAAAGACCTCATCATATGCTTCTCGAAGTAGTAAGTTACCTGGATCATATTCTGAGAAAACCGAAAAAAACAAACCTGCATTTGCTTGTAGATGTTTGCTTTTCATTTGTTTTCCTGGAAATCCCTGAAATATTAGACCTGCAATTCCGGCGATATCACGAAATCTTCGTCGAGCCATTTCTTGTACATTGATTCCAGAATTGATATCCTGATGCAGGTGTTGCGGACTGAATAATTGTTTCAGCAATTTTTCGTCGATTGGATATTCTGTTTCCGACAACAATTCGATGCCATATTCATTGGTTGCTATTGAAAAAGTAGTGGGTTTAATTAAGCTCAATCGATAGGCTAATACTTGAGCCATGCCCTCGTGAACCAGTTTCCCTTCAAATGGATATAGGAATAGATGATAGCCATATTTGGTCTGAATATATTCAACCAGTAATTCATCTTCCTTAGGTAATGCAGAAAGTGACTCCTGCTCTTTGAATAGGGGTTTCAAAAACTTGATTTCAGGAGAAATTCCTTGAGTTTTATGGATGCTTTTGAAACTATGTCGAATTGCAATACCCAAATCTGGAGAAATGGCAAACCTACCTCCCATCCACGACGGAACGACTCCTTTTTTCTTTTCCGAAGGTTTTACGATAGCATCGTTAGCCATGATTTGGACAAGCTCCAATTGTCTGCCTGAAAACCAAAAAACATCCCCAATATTCAGCTTTGAAATAAATGACTCCTCAATCGAACCTAGATACTTTCCAGACCGGAATTTAACACGCATCATTAGGTCGGAAACAATTGCGCCGATGGACAATCGATGCCGCATTGCCAATTTCCGTGAAGTAACTTTATATTTGCCATCTATCAATACTAGGCGATGAAAATCATCGTAAGCTTGTAAAGTAGAACCACCATGAATCAAGAGCGCCATGCATTGATCAAATTCTTCTTGAGTAATTGATTCAAAACAATGCGTTTGAGCTACTTCCTGTAATATATCGTCTGCATAAAAACCATCTCCGACAGCTAAAGTCATCAAGTATTGTATTAAAACATCAAATGAACGAACATAAGGGATTCTGCTTTCTACGATTTTTTCCTTGACAGCAAATTTTAAGGAATCACCCTCGATTATCTCCAAGGAATTTGTAGGAACATAATAGATTATGGATGTAGCATCGGGTCTATGACCGGATCTTCCTGCTCGTTGCAAAAATCTGGCAATCCCTTTGGGAGATCCTACCTGAAGCACACAATCAACAGGTCTGAAATCGACTCCTAAATCTAAGCTACTGGTACATACGACTGCTTTTAACCTTCCTTCATGTAAAGCTTCCTCCACCCAAGTCCTAACTTCATCACTCAATGAACCATGATGAATAGCCAATAACCCAGCAAATTCAGGGTAATATGTGATTATCTGTTGGTACCAGATTTCAGCTTGTGATCGTGTATTTGTAAAAATAAGGGTTGTTTTATATTGGTTGACGATGTCAACGACTTTATCTAAAAGTCTGATTCCCAAATGTCCAGCCCAGGGGAATTTTTCCAAATTGTCAGGAAAAACTGTTTGAATGTCAATTTTTTTATGAATATCAGCCTTTATCAAAGATCCTTTGGTGCCTGGTCCTAAAAGAATATCTTTCGCTTCTTCTAAGTTTCCAATGGTTGCAGAAATTCCCCAAATCTTGAGGTTAGGGTTAATCGCTTTTAGTCGGCTCAATGCCAATTCAATTAATACTCCACGTTTCGATCCTAATAACTCGTGCCATTCATCTATGATGATAAATTCAAGATTTTTGAAATAATCTTGACCTTCTTTTGTTGCTAAAATAAGATGGACACTCTCGGGGGTGGTAATCAAAGCTTGTGGAGGGTTCTTTCTTTGTCTTTGTCTGTTGGCTACGGTTGTGTCACCTGTTCTTAACTCTATTTCATAATCCAGGTCCAAGTCTTGGGAAACTTGAGAAGTTGCTTTATAAATCTCTTTTGATAACGCTCTTAAAGGTGTTATCCAGAGTGTATGCAAGGTTTTCTTTTTGTTTTTTTTCTCTTGCATAGCTTCCTTGGCATAATATTGTGCTAAAACACCAAACCAAATAGCAAAGGTTTTACCATAACCTGTAGGTGCATTCAATATTCCAGATTCACCATTCGCCAAAGCTTCCCAACATTTCTGTTGGAACTCATGTGCTTGCCATCCTTGATTATAAAACCATACCTCTGCAAATTCGTTTTTCATAGTGCCACCGATAGAATATGAAATTAAACAATTATCAATATCTAAATAACTTTTTGTGAAGTAAATTGTTATCCAAAAAAAGAAAGTATAATTATGGCAAATAAAAAAGTAGGAATATTTGTAGGAAGCTTAAGGAAAGAATCTTTTAACCGTAAAATAGCCAACTACCTAGTTTCAATTGCTCCGGAAGGGTACGATTTTGAAATCATAGAGATTGGACAACTTCCCTTTTATAATGAGGATTTGGACAACGGGAACCCTCCTGCAGAGTTTGTAGATTTCAGAAAGACAGTTTCAGGATTGGACGCAGTATTATTTGTCACACCTGAATATAACAGAAGTGTACCTGCAGTATTAAAGAATGCTGTGGATGTCGCTTCTAGGCCATACGGTAAAAATGTTTGGAATGGAAAACCAGGTGCTGTTATCAGTTCATCTATCGGTGCAATTGGTGGATTTGGAGCAAATCATATTTTAAGGCAGTCTCTAGTTTTTATCAATGTACCAGCAATGGCTCAACCTGAAGCATATATTGGCAATGTAGCCGCTAACTTCGATGATTCTGGAAAATTAACTAAAGAAGATACTCAGAAGTTTCTAAAAGATTTTATCAAAGCTTTTCAAAGCTGGGTAGAAAAATCATTGTAATTGCCCCTTATAGTAATGGGTAAATGTATGTATTTCGGCAGGATGATCCTCAAATCATCCTGACGATATTTTTAAAAAATTATTTCACCAAAAAATTCCGGCAAATGGAAATTCGGTTTTGAATTTTCAATATTATTCCAAGCAAGGAAATGAGGGTTTGGAAGCCCATCTCCACATTTATAGAAATTTGCTGCAATGGTTTTTCCTTCAATATCTGCAATTGTCAATCCAAACAAGGAGAAAGGAATGATCAATATTTGTTTCCAATTTTTTCTGCCATTCACCGTTTTTATTTGTGAAATTGCATCAACGGTCAAAATCTCCTCAGCACTTAATCTATTACGACTAGATTTTTCAGCAGTGCCATATCCAATCAAACCGGTGCCCAATACATTGAATTCCAAGTTATAATAAGTTTTTCGACCATCAAAAGAAACAAAAAACTCAACGCAACTATCTTCCCAAATGTTTTCATTAGGACGGATAAATTCTCCTTTTACGAATTCTTCATCAATATCATAATGCAGATAAATACCATTTTGATCATAGGCAATTTGAAATTTGGCTTGCGGAGTGTATGGGTATTCCGCTTTCCAGGGAGCTTCGTCAATTGCATTCCAATCCAACTCATTTAATTCATTGGCTAAATTCGAATAGTCCAATTCAATGCCGGTAAAGTCTAATTTCTTAACAGTTCGTCTTTTCATATTAGTTAGACATCAAGTTCTCTGCTAATATATCAGTTAATTTTTCATTATTTACTTCTAATTCATGAACTAATTTTAATTGTGCTTTAGTTCTAACTAGATTGTGTTCGGGATAGGCTACTTTGTAATAAGTATCGCCATTGATATAGTCTGTCAAAAATCTAACTGCTTGCATATAAGGCAAAAGGTGTACAGCAGGTATCAATGATTCAACTTCAGTTTCTGTAAGGAAATCTTTAGCCTCTGATAAATAGCCAGCTGTAAACGATTGGAACAATGGAATATTCAGGACTATTTTGGAAACATCAGCTTCATCTTCAGCGGCAGAATTGATAATCGTGCGAATTGCATCACCAAAATCGTAGGCAACATATCCTGGCATTACAGTATCTAAATCAATAACGCATTGTACATTATCATCTTTGTCTAACAGAACATTGTTGAATTTAGTGTCATTATGGGTAATTCTCAGTGGTAATTTGTTTGCTCTGCCCAATTCCAATATGGTCCGCATCTTATCTTCTCTTTCAAAAATATAGTCCAACAAATCCTGAACTTCAATTACACGGTTAACTGGATCTTTTGTGATGGCATCACGCAAATTATTCAATCTGAACTCAATATTATGGAAGTTAGGAAGAATCTCCACGATTTTCTTGGGGTCAAGGTCACTTAATTGCTTTTGAAACTGACCGAAAGCCATTCCTCCTGAAAATGCTTGTTCTTGAGTTTCCAGGATATCATAGCTCCTGGTATCTGGAATTAAATGAAATACACGCCAATAATCACCATGATCATCTTGATAATAGTTTTTATTATCGTGCGTTTGTACAATGGTCATGGTTCTTTTCTGCACTTCTTTATCTCCAAGGTGTGCCAATTTTTCCTTTAAATGGTTGCAAACCATTTCAATATTGTTCATCAATCCGTGAACATCTTGAAAAATATGGTGATTGATCCTTTGGAGTAGGTATAGATTATAATTGGTGCTGTCCGTAGTAATCTTGAAAGTATCATTGATATGCCCTGAACCAAATGGAATAGAGTCTAAAATTTGCCCTTCTAGTTTAAAATTTTGCGCCGATCTGATGCTGTTTTCAGTTTTCTTGGTTGACATTACTTCACTTTTCATTCAAAAATACTATGTAAGTAATGCAATATCTATAATCAAAATCAATAAATAAAATATTATTTTTAATCAAACGGTTGCATGATTTAAAACTATTCAACATGCCAACAGTTTTATTAATTCAAGATATAACATTGCTTTAAAAACAATTTAAATCAAGTTTTGACAAGAATATTTCGTAATTTGGAACATCTTTAGCGATTAACACCCTATATGGTCACGGAAATAATAATAATTCTCATACTAATTGTATTAAACGGAATCCTCTCCGCATCTGAAATTGCCATTGTATCTAGCCGAAAAGCACGTTTGCAGGCTGCTAGTGCGAAAAACAACGGTGCAAAAACAGCATTAGAACTTAAAGAAAATCCAAATAACTTCCTATCAACTGTACAAATTGGAATTACGTTGATTGGTATTTTGACAGGTTTTTTCTCAGGCGGTTCCATTTCAACTTATATTGCAGAAAAACTTAATAAAATAGAAACCTTGGCTCCTTACAGCAGTCAAATATCAGTTATATTGGTGGTTTTGATGATCACTTACCTCTCATTAGTCATCGGGGAATTAGTTCCCAAAAGAATTGGAATGGCAATTCCTGAAAAATATGCTTCATTTATAGCATTACCAATGAATGTGTTGAGCAAGATTGTGAAACCCTTTGTTTGGTTATTGAGTGTGTCAACCGAATTCATTGTCAAACTCTTTAATATCAAGGTCAACCAAAATGCGGTGACAGAAGAAGAAATCAAAGCCTTGGTGGATGAAGGGGTAGACAGTGGAGCTATTGAAGGCATAGAACATGATATGGTGGATCGCGTACTTAGCTTGGGAGATAAAAAAGCTATCAATCTGATGGTCCACAGAAGTAAAATCACTTATTTGGATATTCAAGATAGCTTTGAAGAAAACAAAGCTTGTATTATAAAAGATGAACATACTGAATATCCGGTTTGTAATGGAAATTTTGACCATGTGATTGGAGTTGTCCATGTGAAAACCTTGTTTAAGGAGTACTTGACAACACGAGAAATGGATTTAACAAAATTAGTGACTCCAATTCCATTTGTAAATGAAAACACCTATGCTTATAATGTTTTGCAGACTTTAAAATCTGCTAAAGTATTACAGGCAGTGGTGGTTGACGAGTATGGCAGCCCGCAAGGGATTATTACCATGACAGATATCGTAGCATCCTTAGTCGGAGGATTTGATTCACCCGAAACGGAAGAAAAGAAAACAATCCGTAAGCGTGAAGATGGAACTTTTGTTATTGATGGCAGTTTCCAATTGGATGATTTCATCGAAATGTTCAATCTTGATCTTACGGAAGACGATGAAGATGAAATCGGAAACCTAACAACCGTAGCGGGATTGGTATTTCTTCTGCTAGATCATATACCAGAAGAAGGAGAAAAAGTTGTCTACAAGAATCTTGAGTTTGAAGTATTAGACATGGATGGACATAGAATCGACAAATTGAGCCTTAAAGTAAAGGATGTTCCCTCTGATGAAACCGCAAATATTGATTGATAGGTATCATTCAAAAAAAAGGCGCAGAAAGATTATGAGGGCACTGAAAAAGTCCTCTTTTAGAATGGGCTAAAAAAAGGAGTGGAAAACAACAGTTTTCTGCTCCTTTTTTCGTATCTTAAAGTAGGCTTTAACGGACATCAGGATGCTTTCTACCCAACAAAAAATTCAGTTCAGTTCCTATTCGGGATTGTACGATATCATTGTTCCAAAAGACAATCTACTTCGCAAAATCAACGATCTTATCGATTTCAGTTTTATACATGAGGAACTTTTGGAGAAGTATTGCCAGACCAATGGGCGTACAGCAGAGAGCCCCATCAAGATGTTCAAG